>NZ_DBNGVP010000206.1:0-73049 GCF_057119385.1 Archangium sp.
GGGGCAGTCCTCTGGCTCCGGCCTCACCTGGGCGGCGGGACAGCCCAGGCCTGCAGCGGTGCACAGCCACACGGTGAGGACTCCGAAGCGTGAGCGGTTGGAGGGAGTCGAGTCCTGGGGCGTGGTGAGAGGGGGCACGGGCGCACTTCCTTTCTCGGGGGAGCCGGATGCGATGGACTCCGGCATGTGGGGGGGCGCGAGTGTGGATCGCACCAGCCATGAGGCAAGCAACAGGCCGGCGAGGAGGAGCAGGCCCACCAGGGCGAGGCGCCCCACGCGCCACGTGCGGCGCTCCTGGGCGGGAGCATCCTCGCGAGCGCCCTCCGGCGGCCTCGTATCCTCTGGAGGCGGAGCTGCTTCACCCGCAGGTGCTGCTTGCTGGGGCTGGGCCACCTGCTCCTGTTCCGTTTGCTTGGACAGCGCCTCTGCCGGGCTGTCCGGCGCGGTGAGGGGCACCTTCCATGCGGGGGACTTTCTCTGCTTCTCGATGGCCTGCTCCAGGGCCTCGAGCAGGGCCTCGGTGTTGGGGTAGCGGTCCTCTGGCCGCTTCTCCAGCAACTTCATGGCGATGTCGCTGAGGGAGCGCGGCACCAGGGGGTTGAGCAGGTGGGGCGCGGCCGGCGGGACGGCGGCGATGGCGGCCAGCAGCTCCTTGTCCGGCAGCTCCGGGTCGAAGGGGTGCCTGTCCGTGAGGGCCTGGTAGAGCAGCACGCCCAGTGCGTACAGGTCCACGGGCACCCCGCCTTGGAAGGGCTCACCCCGCTTCCACGCCTCGGTGCGCGTGTAGGCCAGGAGCTCGGGGGGCACCAGGTGGAGGACGCCCTCGGGCAGGCCCAGCGTCTTCGTCAGGGCTCCGGGAATGCGCGCGGTGCCAAAATCAATGACGAACGGCCGGCCGTCCTTTCTTCGGATGAGGATGTTCTCCGCCTTCAAATCCCGGTGGAGCACACCGCGTGCGTGCAGCACCCCCACGGTGCGCACCACACTGGAGAAGATGTTCACCACCTCAATGGCGTGAGGGGGCTTGCGCCAGCGCCTCTGGTGCCAGGTTTCCCCGTCGATGAAATCAGTGATGATGAACGGGTAGCCCTTGGTGGGGTGGGGCCAGAAGTCCACCGCGTACACGCGCAGCAGGTTGGGGTGGGAGGAGTAGGTGAAGAGGGTCGCGGCCTCGCGCGCCAGGCGCCGGTAGACGCTCGTCTCCTCCACATACTGCTCTTCCGTGAGCTCTTCCGTGGATTGGGTGAGGGGGAGCAGCGCCATCTTCATGGAGTAGGGCTGGCCGTCGCGCTCCACCTTGAAAACCCGGGAGGAACCCCCGCGGCCCAGCACCTCGACGATGCGCCAGGGCCCCACTGAGTGGCCGGGTTGAAGGTGGTCCGGGTGTTGGGCTTCCGTCGTCATGGGCCGGCCTTCCTAGAGTTGAACCTTGGTGATGGGCAGGAGCCGCCCGCCCTCGGTGTCCACCAACTCGAGCTGGAAGAGGACCTCGTTGGAGGCGGGGGGCTCCACCATGACGGCCACCAGGGCGGACTCCCCCGGCTGGAGCAGGGGCTTCTCCATGTGCACCGAGAGCACCTTCACCGGCGTCCCCTTCACGCTGGTGAGCCGTGCCGCACCGGGCGTCCAGGCGGGCTGTCCCGGGAGGTTGCGCACCTTGACAACCACCATGGCCCAGCGAGTGCCTCGGTAGCCGGTGCCGCGCCCCGGCTCGAGGCCGCCCTTGTAGCCGGGAGCCGGCTTCCCGAAGAAGGGCGTGGCGCGGACACCCTTCGAGTCGAGCACCCCGGAGAAGGCGAGGTGGGGAAGTCCGCTCTGCGCGCACTGGGCCTTGAGGGAGACGAGCTCGGCTTCCACGTGGGACAGCCTGGCCTCCAGCGCCTCGACGGTGCGCGGGCGGCGCACCACCTCCACTTCCTTGTCCACCAGCGTGGGGTGGGAGACGAGCGCGAGGGTGGCGTACGCCGGGGTGCCTCCGTCCTTGTAGCGCACCCGCACGATGAGGCGCTCTCCGGGGGCCGGCTCGACGGAGGGCTCGAGCGCGAGGGTGTACTCCCCAGGGTCCACCAGCTTGAATCGCGTCGCCCGCCCCTCCACCTCCACCGAGGCCCTGTCGATGGAGGCCCCGAAGCGGAAGAGGGTGAGGGTGTTGGCCGCCACCCGCACCTCTGGCGCAGGCTCACCGGGAGCGGGGACGACGACTTGCCGCTCCTGCCGCTCGCGGGCAGGGGGCTGGGTCTGGGCCGCAGAGGGGGTCCCAAGGGTCAGGGCGATGAGAACGAGCGGGGCGAGGGGTGATAGTAGTGCCAGGGTGGATGACCTCTCCGGTCCACCCTAGCAGATGTCCCAGCCAGCGCGGCCAGCATCTACCGTGCGGACGCACCCACGCGAAGCGCGTCCTCACCGGCCGCCGCTGGGCCTGGGCTCCCCTTCCCTCCGAGGGCCCTTTCTCTCTCGGAGAGGCCCTTCAATTTCTGGGTAAGGTCGAAGGGCTCTGGTGGAGGAGAGGGTGGGGGCTCCGGGCCTGGGTCGGTGCTGGCTGCCCACCTCCGAGGTGCGGGACACTTGCCGCCGCCATCCCTGGAATCCCAAGGGCCGGAGGAGCCGCACATGAAGCAGGGAGTCACGCACACCGTCTACATGTTGCTGCTGGTGCCGTGGGCGCTCCTGGCGGCACCGGCGGGAGCCGAAGCGGGCTTGCCGGTGTTGGAGCCGGTGGGGGTGAGCGGGTACCAGGGCGAGGCGGGGCAGGGGCTGAGGCTGACGTTCAAGAGGTTGGAGCCGGACCCTGGGCTGGGGTTGTGGAGGGTGGAGGAGGCGCGCGAGGTGGTGGAGGCACTGGAAGGCGAGTTCAAGGAGGCGAAGCCGAGGGCAGGGCCGAGGCTGCTGCCGGAGGCGCACACGCGGACGATGGCGGGCCTGGTGCCACCGGAGGACACCCGGCCCTCGGCGCTGGAGAGGCGGGTGAGGGAGGAGTACGAGGCGCTGTTGGGCGCGCCGCTGGTGGGGCTGAGGGGCTCGCTGGAGAGTGCCAGGTGGTTCCAGGCGATGAAGCTCTCGCCGCGCTACATGGGGGAGGGAGTGAGGGAGGCGGCGCTGGAGTTGTTCAGCTCGCCGGCGGTGGTGCTGTCGGTGGGGACGACGCTGGTGCTGTACATGGTGGCGTGGGCGGCACCGGAGCCAGTGCTGAGCAAGGCGTGGGTGGGAGCAATCACGGTGGCGCTGCTGCTGACGTACAGCGCGGCGGAGCTCTCCAACGTGGGGCAGGCGTGCCTGAGGCTGTACCAGGAGGCGGAAGGGGCGAGGACGAGGGAGGAGCTGGAGGCGGTGGCCGAGCGCTTCGGCAAGGCGCTGGGAGGGGTGGGGCTGAGGGTGTTGGTGACGGTGGCGGGGGCGAAGCTGGCGCGAGGGTTGCCGGAGGTGCCGAAGGGAGGGCTGTGGGCGAGTGTGTCACCGCCGCGCCTGGCCCTGGCGGGAGGAGGCCTGAGAGGCGGCTTGAGGGTGGGAGCGGGGACGAGGGCGCAGGTGAGCGTGGCGGACGGGACGGTGGTGCTGATGGGGGTGACGGGGAGCACGGCGACGGCGGCGGTGACGTCGGCGGCGAGCGCGGCGCGGACGTCGGGAGCGTGTGCGGAGTCGGGGCAGGACGGCCACCATCGCCACCACCTGTGCACCAACAAGAATGACATCTCGGAGAACAGTGGTGGACCTTGGACGCCCCGGTTCGAGAAACTCTTCGAAAAGGCGGGGATGAGCCTGGAGGACCCGGCGAACATCGTCTACCTGCGAGACCACAAGGGACCGCATCCCGAGGCGTACCACCGTAGGATTTTCGAGCGATTGGGGGCGGTGCTTGGAACCTGTAGGACCCGCGCCGAATGTCGAGCGAAGCTCGTGGATGAGCTCGACAGGATTGCAGGGGAAGTCTGTACGCCTGGCTCCACACTCAACAAGCTGGCCACGAGGAATCCATGACCGTGCAAGGAAGGTATTTCAAATTATATGATGATATGTCGATTCCAGGGCGCTGGGACTTGAGATTTCCTCTCTTCAAGGATGGAGGGGACTCGGGCTCGCGTGAGGATGACGATGAGCGCGAGTTGTTCGACACCTGGCGATTCAACGAAGGGAGGGGCCTGGAGGTCGATGAGCCGATCCGCTTGACCATGAAACCGGTCGGCATCGCGCTCGAATTCAGCGAGGCCATGGGGATTCCCATCGTCCACCAGCGGGTGGTCTCGCTCTTCGAGCGTTTGGGGCTCCAGAAGGAGGTGCAATTCATCCCGGTGGAAGTGGAGGGACAGACGGAGCCCTGGTTCATCCTCAATGCCTTGCGAGTCATCCGGTGCATCGACGATGCCCGGTGTGAAGAGGTGCTCTCCTGGCAGCCGGAGGACAACCGCCCGGACAAGGTGGGCCAGTACCGCGACGTCGCGGGGCTGCGGGTGGACGTTGAGAAGATAGGGGGCGCCCACATCTTCCGCCCCTGGGGCTGGCTGGTGGTGCTCATCGTCTCCGAGCACGTCAAGCAAGCGATGGAGGCCGAGGGCATCACCGGCATCAAATTCCTCGAGGTCTGACGGAGCAGGAGCCGCACATGAAGCCGACAGTCACGCACGCCCTCTGCGTGTGGATGCTGATGGCGCTGGTAATTCCACACTCAATAAGCTGGCCACGAGGAGTCCATGACCGTGCAAGGAAGGTATTTCAAATTATATGATGATATGTCCATCCCGGGGCGCTGGAACTTGAGATTTCCTTTCTTCAAGGATGGAGGGGATTCGGGCTCGTGTGAGGATGACGATGAGCGCGAGTTTTTCGACACCTGGAGATTCAACGAAGGGAGGGGCCTGGAGGTCGATGAGCCGATCCGCTTGACCATGAAACCGGTCGGCATCGCGCTCGAATTCAGCGAGGCCATGGGAATTCCCATCGTCCACCGGCGGGTCGTCTCGCTCTTCGAGCGTCTGGGGCTCCAGAAGGAGGTGCAGTTCATCCCGGTGGAGGTGGAGGGACAGACGGAGCCCTGGTTCATCCTCAATGCGCTGCAGGTCATCCGGTGCATTGACGACGCCCGGTGTGACGAGGTGTTCTATTGGGGGCCAGAGGATGGGGAGCCAGACAGGATAGGCGAATACCAGAACGTCCGAGGGTTGAAGGTGGACCCGGAGAAGATAGGGGGCGCCCACATCTTCCGCCCCTGGGGCTGGCTGGTGGTGCTCATCGTCTCCGAGTACGTCAAGACAGCCATGGAGGAAGAGGGCATCACTGGCATCAAGTTCCTCGAAGTCTGAGCCTACGCCCTCTCGTGTCCCGTCCCGTCACCCCGCGGGGCTGGCGCCGGGCGGCTCGGGGGGTTCCCGCTCCGTCTCCGGGGGCAGCACGTAGGGCTCCAGCGTGTCTCGGTACTCGCGCAGCAGGGCCTCGGGCGCGTGCACCTTCCGGCCCGTGAGCATCGTCTGCAGCATCATCGCGTTGGCCACGCCCTTGCCCCGCACGTGGTTGTTCGTCACCACGTACACGTCACCCACCCGCGGGTGCTTGGCCATCTCCTTCGTCCGCTCGGCCCAGGGCTTCAGCTCCTTCGCCGGGTACAGGTAGTCGTAGCGCTCCATCGCGCTCGCCGTCTGGCGGAACCAGTTGCGGTAGTTGCGCCCGTGCACCCGCACGTACCCCACCGGCGACGTCACCCGCGCGCTCGGGCCCAGCGAATCCTGGAACAGCGGCTGGTCGATGTTCACGAACCCCACGCCCCGCTCCGCCAGCTCCGCGAACACGTCCGGCACGTTCCACGACTCGTGCCTCACCTCCAGCACCAGCGGCCAGCCGGAGAACGCCGTCACCAGCGCGTCCAGCCAGTCCCGGTTCTCCTCCGTGTGTCGGAACGACCAGGGGAACTGCATCAGCACCGCTCCCAGCTTCCCCGCCTCGTGGAGGGCATCCAGCCCCTCGCGCGTCTGGCGCACGTCGTCCGCCGTCCACACCGCGTCCCGCTCGTGCGTGAAGCGCTTCCACAGCTTCGCGGTGAAGCGGAAGTCCCGGTTGAACTCGGTGCGTTGCACCCAGAGCTCCGCGTTGCGGCGGCTGATGGGCCCGTAGAAGCTGGTGTTCAGCTCCAGCGCGTCGAAGTACCCCGCCAGGAAGGCCAACGGGTCGAACCCCCTCGGCTTCGGCTTCGGGTACACCACGCCCGCCCAGTCGTCGTAGCACCATCCCGCGGGGCCGATGCGAATCACGCACACACCTCCAGCGGATCACCATGGGAACGGTTCCGCCGCGCCGCATCACGTGCCCGCTCGGCCGCCCTCCCGGGGTTCCCCTGGGCGTGTAGCGCCCGTGACTCCAGGTATGCGTCCGAGGGCCTTCCGCAAAGGCTGCGCGCCCGCCGAGGGTCTTCCGCAAAGGCTGCATCCCGGGCTCGCGCCAACCCCCTGTTTTCCCGTGGGCGGGGCGTTGGCGCTCCGTATGCAATGGAGAGTGGGCGTCACGACGGCTCCAACGGGGAGCCAATCACGAGGCCGAAGATGAAGCGTAACCTGCAGATCACCTTCCGTGGAATGAGCCCCAGCGATGCCCTCTCGGAGCACATCCGCGACAACGCGGACAAGCTCGAGCAGTTCTTCGACGGCATCACTGGCTGCCACGTGGTGGTGGAAGAGCCGCACCGGCATCATCAGCAGGGCAAGCATTTCCACGTCCGCCTGGACCTGCACGTCCCCGGCAAGAACATCGTGGTCGACCGCGACCCCGGTGAGAAGGTCTCGCACGAGGACGCCTACCAGGCCGTGAACGACGCCTTCGATGCCGCCCGGCGTCAGCTGCAGCACTACGCCGAGGGTCTTCGCGCCCACCGTTGAAGTCCGTCGTGGCGGTCAGGGGGGGTCCGTCGTACGCCGGGCCGTCGCCCGGGACGCCATCGAGCCCGCCCTGGATGGGGGTACCGCCCACGGTGCCCTCGCACCGGCCCTGGGGCCCGCACCCGGTGAGCAGCGCGGCAGCGAGCAGACGGGGGAGCGGCTACCGGAGGAGCGGGGCGAGCAGCTTGTCGAGCTCCTCCGCATGGAAGGGCTTGAGGATGCGGGCGTTGGGCACTCGCGCCAGGAAGTCGCGGGCGGTCTGGGTGAAGGCGCCGCCCGTCATGAAGATGATCCGGAAGGTCTGCTCGGGAGCGGTGCGCGAGACCTCTTCGTAGAACTGCTCCCCGGTCATCTCCGCCATCATGACATCACAGAGGATGACGTCGTAGGGGGTGCCGTTGCGCAGGTGTCCCAATGCCTCGCGTGCATCATGGAGCACCGTGACGTCGTGCTGCGGCTCCAGCAGCATCTGGAGGGTCCGCGCGAGCAGGGGCTCGTCGTCCACGATGAGGAGCCGTCCCCGGCGAAGGACTTCCTGGCGCGGCGGTGTGGGAGACGCCGCGCTCCTGGCTGGTGCCATGGGAAGGCGGACGCGGAACACGCTGCCCCGTCCCACCTCGCTCTCCACGCTGAGCTCGCCCCCGAGCGCCGTCACCAGGCCATGGCTGATGGACAGGCCGAGCCCGATTCCCTTTCCCACCGCCCTGGTGGTGAAGAAGGGATCGAAGACGCGGCCGAGCAGCTCCGGGGGGATGCCCTGTCCCGTGTCCCGCACCTCGACGCAGACCGTGCGCTCCTCGGCCCAGGTGCGCAGGCGGATTTCATGGTCCGCCGCGTGTCCCTCCGGGATGGCCTGGGCCGCGTTCACCAGCAGGTTGAGGAACACCTGGCCCAGCCGGGAGCCATCCGCGAGCACGTCCGGGACGGGCCCGTACTCGCGCACCAGCCGGGCCCGGTGGCGCAACTCCCCCAGGGCCATCTTCACGGACAGCTCGAGCACCTGCCGCACGTCGAGGGGCGCCGGGGGGCGCTCATCCGGGTGGGAGAAGGTGCCGAGGTCCCGCACGATGTTCTGGATGCGCTCGGCGCCCACGCGGGCATCCGCCAGGTATTTGAGAAGGGCATCGAGCTTCTCCGTTCCGGAGCCGGAGGGGCTGAGCAGCCGGCGCGCGGCGAGCTGGAGGCTGCCGAGGACGAAGGTGAGCGGATTGTTGATTTCATGGGCCACGCCGGCCGCGAGCGTGCCCACGGTGGCCAGCCGCTCGGTGAGGCTCAGCCGCAGCTGCATCTGGCGCAGCTCGGTGATGTCGAGCAGGGCCGTGCGGCACAGGTGGCCGTGGGGCTCCCCCCCATCGAAGGGCGCGCTGTGCAGCCGCACCAGGCGCCGGTCCTTGCCCACCCGCAGCGTCAGCTCCGTGCTCAGCGTGTCGCCCAGGAGGCACTGGCGCACGTGCTGGAGGAAGCGGCCCAGGTCCTGGGGCTCCACGAAGGGGGTGAAGGGCTGGCCGAGCAGCTGGGGGCGCTCGCGCCGCAGCAGGCTGGCGCCGGTGAGGTTGAGCTCGCGGATGCAGGCCCGGCCATCCAGGCTCACGCAGGCCATGGGGGCGAAGTCGTAGAGGTCCACGTAGCGGCCGCGTGACTCCTCCAGGGCCTGCTGGGTCTCCCGGAGCTCGCGGTTCTGCATCTCCAGCTCGAGCTGGTGGCGTTGCAGCTCCCGGAGCAGGTGCTTGAGCTCGTCGGCCGCCAGGGGCGTGGAGTCCAGGGATTCCAGCGCCCGCGCCAGCTCGGCCCGGGAAAGGCTTGCAAACTCTGACATGGAGACTCCGGTGAGCGGCAATCCTTAACACGAGAGGGGGGGCGGGACCACCCACCCCCCCCCCGCCGCTGTCAGGGTTTATGTCTGACCGGTGACGTCCGTGATGGAGAGCAGGATGCGTTGTGTACCCAACTCCTGGCCGGAGATCCTCCGGGCGTTGAGCAGCATGCGCCGGTGGCCGAGCTGTTCGAAGCCGTGCTCCACCACGAAGTCGTGCAGCCGGGTGTTGCGCGGGAGGATCTCCTCCAGCAACAGCCGCAGCTGGGGAATGTCCCACTGGCCATTGCCGAGCTGGTAGATGGGCTGACCCACGGTGCGCGCCTCCGTCACCTGGAAGGCCGCGTAGAAGGCGGGGTTGGCGGCGAGCACCTGGAGGTGGCTGTCGAGCACCAGGAAGGGCTCGCGCATCGTCTCCACGAGGGCTTGCGCGTACTCGCCGGCCTGGTGGGCCTCGTCGAGGCTGTGCTTGAGCCGGTCGATGTCCAGCAGCGTCATCACGACGCCGTCGAGTTTGTTGTCCAGCGTCTTGTAGGGGCGCAGCCGCAGCGAGTACCAATGCCCGTCGCGGGCGCGCACCTCCCGCTCGAAGGGGAGCAGCTGGCCGGTGACCTGGGAGACGGCGCGCTCCAGGTCGGGCAGCTCGAGGGGGAAGTGCAGGTCGCGCAGCGAGCGGCCCACGTCCCCGGCGGTGAGCCCGAGCACCTCGTGCGCCATGGGGGTGAAGCGGCGGATGCGCAGGTCGTCCCCCAGCATGACGGTGGCGATCTGCGTGCTGCCCAGCAGGTTGTTCAGGTCGCTGTTGAGCTGGCTGAGGTCGGTATTGCGGTTCTGCAGCTCCTCGTTGAGGGTGGTGAGCTCCTCGTTGGTGGACTGCAACTCCTCCTTGGCCGTCTCCAGCTCCTCGTTGGTGGATTGGAGCTCCTCGTTGGTGGACTGGGCCTCCTCGTGGGCGGCGCGCAGCTGCTCGGAGGTGGTCTCCTGCTCCTGCAACAGGGTCTGCAGATGCTGGCGGGCGGTGCGCAGCTCCTCGCGCAGCCGCTCCACCTCCTGGCGGGTGGTGGCACGCGGGCCACCTGGCGCCTGGGCCCTGGCCCCGCGGGGCGGGGCGGAGGCGGGGGGCTCCGGGGCCTCCTCGAAGAGGACGAGGTAGTAGTGCTCCCGGGTGCTCGAGGAGGCCTGCAGCAGGTTCACCTCGAGGTTGATGCGCCGCTCGCCCTCGCGTCCGGACACCCGCACCTGCTCCTTGCGGACCCGGCTGGTGCCCCGCTGCACCTCGCGGATGGCCGAGCGCAACTCCAGCGCCAGGCCCTCTCGCGCCATCTTCAGCAGGTTCAGGCTCGCGGCCCCGGGCAGGGGCTCGAGGTAGGGGCCCGTGTGCCCGCGGAAGTGGAGGATCTCCAGTGCGTCGTTGATGATGACGCCCGGGGGCCCGTACGAGGCGAGGACGAGCCGGTCCGCCTCCCGCTGGGGATTGTGCTCCGGTGCGCCGCGCCGGGGCGGGGGGGGCTCGTCCTCGTGCCGCTCGGGCAGGGGCTCCCGGTAGGTGAAGGAGAGGGAGGGCCGGTAGGAGATGGACTTCTTGCGGTAGAGCTTGTGGCGCCGGTCCACCAGGGAGAAGAGGTCCGCCGAGGCGCCCACGGTCTCGGAGCTTCCCAGCAGGAGGAAGCCCTCGGGGTTGAGGGCGTAGTGGAAGATGGGCAGCACCCTCTTCTGCAGCACCGGGTCCAGGTAGATGAGGACGTTGCGGCAGCTGATGAGGTCCATCCGCGAGAAGGGCGGGTCCGCCACCACGTTCTGCCGCGCGAAGATGCACAGGTCCCGCAGGGACTTGTGGATGCGGTAGCCGCCCTCGGTGCGCACGAAGAAGCGGCGCAGCCGCTCGGGGGAGAGGTCGGCGGTGATGGACTCGGGGTAGAAGGCGGCGCGGGCCTGGACGAGGGCCGGCTCGCTCAAGTCGGTGCCGAACGCCTGGATGGACGTGGTGGCGACGTCCTCGCCGAGGTACTCCAGCAGGCAGATGAGCAGCGAGTAGACCTCCTCCCCGGTGGAGCAGCCCGGCACCCAGAGGCGGAAGGGGTTGCCGGGGGACCGGCCGCGGAAGCGCTCGGGGAGGACGTGCTGCTTCAGGCTCTCGAAGGTCTCCGGGTCCCGGAAGAAGCTCGTCACGTGGATGAGCAGATCCTGTCCGAGCGCCTCGCACTCCTCGGGGTATTCCTCCAGGTAGCGGGCATAGTCGGCGAGGCGGTCCGTGCGCCGCAGGCGCATCCGCTGGCCCAGGCGCCGGTGGATGGTGCTGGGCTTGTAGTGGGAGAAGTCCACGCCCGTCCGGGTGCGCAGCAGGTGGAAGATGCGGGACAGGTCCTGCTCGGACATGTCGGAGGACGCAGGCGGTGCGAGGGCCGCACGGGGGCCATGGGCGAGCCGGGCCAGTGCCGCCGCGATGCCCTCGGGAGGCAGCACGTGGTCCACGGCGTCCGCGTGGATGGCGCTGCGAGGCATGGCGTCGAAGCCCGCCGAGGCGGGCTCCTGGGCGAAGGTGGTTCCCCCGGCGTTCCGGATGGCCCGCAGGCCGCGGGTGCCGTCGGTGCCCGTGCCGGAGAGGATGACCCCGATGGCGCGGCCGGGCGCCGATTCCGCCAGGGAGCCCAGGAGCTCGTCGATGATGCGAGGCGGGCCCCGGGAGGAGCGGGCCCGGCCCAGGTGCAGGGTGTCCCGCTCGAGGGTCAGCCGGATGCCCGGTGGGCCGACGTAGACGTGGTCCGGCGTGAGCGCCAGTCCCTCCCGGGCCTCGAGCACGGGCATGGAGGTGCGCAGGGCCAGCAGGGAGGGCAGGAGGCTCTCGTGGTCGGGCGAGAGGTGCTGCACGATGATGAAGGCCATCCCGGTGTCGGAGGGCAGGGACTCGAGCAGGGCCTGGAGGGCGGGCAGTCCTCCGGCGGAGGCGCCGATGCCCACCACGGGGAAGCGATCCAGGAGGGCAATCCGTTCCACCTCGCCCCCCCGGGGAGCGCTCCGGTGCTTCCTGGCGGATGGTTTCTTGCTCACGGGCTCCCTCGTCACACGGCCGCGGGCACCGCTTCTATCACCTCGGGACAGGGGAAGCCGGGGTCAGCACGTTCTTCACCGCGCGGAGCAGCGCCTCCAGGGAGAAGGGTTTGCGCAGGAAGCCCTGGACGGGTTGCCCCTTGAGCGCCTCGCGGCCGCAGGAGGTGACGACGAGCACCGCCGTGGCAGGCGTGTCCCGCCGCAGGGCCTCGAGCACCTGGAGGCCGTCCACCAGGGGCAGCATCAGGTCGAGCAGCACCAGGTCCAGCGGCTCGTGCTCGAGCGTGTCGAGCGCATCCATGCCATTGCGGGCGGTGAGCACCTGGTGGCCCTCGCCCTCGAGGATGTCCTGGAGGGAGTCCGTGAGGACCTCTTCGTCCTCGACGATGAGGATGCGGCTCATTTGCGCCCTCCCGGTTTGCGCGAGCGCCCGAAGCGCGTGGTGCGCTCGGGCTCGATGGCCTCCTGGGCGAAGGGCTCGAGCATGTCCATCAGCTCCTGGACCATGGCATCGGGTACAGCCCCTGGAGGAACTCGCGCTGCGCCAGCGGGGAGCCGGAGCGCGTGTGCGTGAGCAGCTCCAGCAGTCCATGGGGCCCCTGGTGCGGCATCATGCGCGCGTGCGTCTCGGCGAGGGAGGGAGTGCCACTCGAGAGACGCGGGACGTCCCCTTCCATGAACGGGTCTCCTTGGACCGTGGTACCTGTCCCTGGAAGGGTGTGCATCTCAAGGGGGGACGCGGGGTGGAGCGACGCTCCGCCGCCTGCTCCGCACACGGCCGGGCGTGCTCGAATCCCTCGACGGACAGCGCGGGTTGTGGAGGAGTGGAGACGAGGAGAGCCCATGGAGGAGACGAGCGCTCAGGAGACGCGGGCCCAGGTCTGTCACCGCTGCCTGATGCGGCTGGAGACGAGCGCCGGAGGGGTGGACCTGCCGCGCCGCATCCGCGCCACGCTGGCGGCGCGGGGCGAGGCCGTGCGCGTGGATCTCACCGGGTGTCTGGGGTGGTGCCCCGTGGGGCGCGTGAGTGTTCAGCTCCGGCGCGCGGGAGCGCTCTCGGATGTGGTGTTGCTCGACCCGGAGAGGGACGGGGCGGAATTGCTCACACACCTTCCGTGCCCATCCACGGAAACGCCGTAGTCCGGGTGTCCAGGGGTTTTCGCCTGTGAGGGATTTGGCTGCGTCAGGCGCAGAACTTTCTCGCGGTGCAATCGCTCGGAAGTGAAAGAAAACACTCGTACGCGGGGGCGTGAATCCTGGCTGGGGTCTCGGACGTCCTTAGGTTGAGCTTCGAGCTGCCCCAACGTCGGGACAGCGGGGGCTGGTAGGAGGGCGTGTGGACGGGAACCATTCGAGCGTCGAGGGCCATCTTCTTTCTCGGGCGGGGAGCGGGGCTCAGCCTCCGCGGCTCTCGCCTGATTCCGCCGAGACGGCACCGGCCAGCGTCCAGTCGGCCCTGCGCGAGGTGCGCCCGGATGATCTGGACGCCATCTTCGACGGTGCGCTCTTCGGGCCACCGGCGCTGGAGACGTCCGCCGAGGTGTCCGGCGCGGGAAGGGCCGCGGCCACGCCGGTGCCCGTGGGCGCCATGGAGTGGTACGCGGAGCGGCACGGCCAGCCGGCGGGCCCGTACCGTCTCGAGCGGCTGCGCGAGCTGTGGCACCAGGGCGAGCTCAGCCCCGACACCCTCTTCTGGTGCGAGGCGTGGAGCACCTGGCGGCCGCTGTCCAGCGTTCCGGAGCTCGTGGCCTCGCTGACCATCGCGGGGCTGCCCACGGTGGCCGCGGACGCGGCGGTGTCCACGGCTCCGGCCTCCGAGAAGGAGTCCGGCTCCGGGAAGAAGGTCGTCTCGGCGCTGCACTCGCTCGTCGAGGAAGAGGAGGTGTGGCTGCGGCAGATGAAGGATGCGAAGGAGCAGGCGAAGGAGGAGGCGCGCTCGGCGATGCTCGACGTGCCGACCGCGCCCGTGGTGGCTCCCGCGCCCGTGCCCGTCGTGCAGCCGGTGGTGGCGACGGCGGGTCTGCTCGCGCCGGTTCCGGTCCAGCCGGTGCCCATGATGGCCGCGCCCATCGCGCCTCCCGCGCCCGAGCCCGCTCAGCGGGGGAAGGGCGTCCTGGCCGGGGTGCTCATCGGCTCGGCGGCCGTGGGCATCGTCGCGGGTGCGCTGCTCCTGCTGACCCAGAACCGTGGCGCTCCGGAGCAGGTGGCTCCGCGGCAGGAGGCTCCCTCCGTGGCTCCGGCCGCCGTGCCCGCGCCCGCGCCCGTGGTGGTGGCTCCAGCTCCGGTGGTGCAGGCTCCAGCTCCAGCTCCGGTGGCTCCAGCTCCCGTGGTGCAGCAGGCTCCGGCCCCGGTGGCGCAGGCTCCTGTGACTTCAGCCCCGGTGGCGCAGACTCCGGCCCCGGTGGTGAAGGCCGTCACGCCGGCGCCTCAGCCCGCCACCGTGACGCCGGTGCCCGAGAAGCCGGTGGTGAAGGCTGTCGCGCCGGCGCCGCAGCCCGAGAAGCCGAAGCCCGCCGTCGTGGCCCCGGCTGCCCCGGAGGTGCGCGTGCCGCGTGCCGTCGAGCCGGCTCCGCGGAGCAACCCGCAGCCGCCGCCCGCACCGGCCAATCCGGTGAAGGTGAAGTCCGCGGATCCCCTCGACTTCGACGATGCGCTCGACAAGAAGTTCGAGGAGGAGCTCGGCTTGTCGCCGAGCGCGCCGAAGTTCAAGCCGGAGGACCCGCGCGGGAAGCGCAACGTCTATATCCCGCCCGAGCCGGGCAAGGACCTGCCCGAGACGCTCTCCACCTCGGACGTGGTGCAGGTGGTGGGCTCGCACAAGGACGCCATCCTCGCCTGCATCACGACGCACTCGCCCGCGCGGATGTCGGACTCGGGCAAGGACCGGTTCGTGGTGCGCTGGCGCGTGCTGCCCACGGGTGACGCCGTGGATGCCCTCCTGGAGACGGAGGGCCTCGAGGGTACGCCGTTCGCCCGCTGCATCGAGGGCCAGGTGCGCTCGTGGAAGTTCCCGCAGCACCGCGTGCAGAGCCGCGAGCCCGTGCGCTTCCCGTTCACCTACTGAGCGGGCTCAGCGCGCGGCCAGCCGGGCGGCCTTGAGCAGCGCCTCCACCATGGGGATGCTGCTCGCCTTGCCCGTCCCTGCCAGGCTGTACGCCGTGCCGTGGTCCGGCGACGTGCGCGGCACCGGCAGTCCGAGTGTCACGTTCACCGTGCGCTCGAAGTCCAGCGCCTTGGCCGGGATGAGGCCCTGGTCGTGGTACATCGCCAGCACGGCGTCGTACGGGAAGTCCGCCACCCGCGCGAACAGCCCGTCCGCCGCCAGCGGCCCGTGCGCGTCCACCCGCAGCTTGCGCGCCTGTTTGATGGCCGGCGTGAGCACCTCCACCTCCTCGCGCCCCAGCAGCCCGCCCTCGCCCGCGTGCGGGTTGAAGCTCAGCACGCCGATGCGCGGCGCCCGGCCCACCACCGGCTTCAGGCTCCGCGACAGGAGCTGCAGCTGGCCCACCAGCCGCTCCACCGTCAGCATCCGCGAGACGTCCACCAGCGGCACGTGGTTCGTCGCCAGCGCCACCCGCACCCGCGGGCCGTCCATGAGCATCATCACCTCACGGCCGAACGCCTCCGCCAGCACCTCCGTGTGCCCCATGAACGGAATGCCCGCGCGGGAGATCTGCTCCTTGGACACCGGCGCCGTGCACAGCGCGTCCACCTTCCCGGCTCGTGCCGCCTCGATGGCCGCCTGGATGTAGCCGTACTGCGCCCGGCCGCCCGCCCGCGTCGGCTTGCCCGGGACACGGTCCTTCTCGGACAGTTCCGTGACGACGCAGACCGTGGGTTCCGTGACGCGCTGGAGGGTGCCGGGGGTGACGCGCGTGTACTTCTTGAAGGCCGGGAAGCGCTCCAGCGTCGGCCCGTCTCCGAAGACCACGGGCAGCAACGCCTGGCGCACCTTGGGCTTCGACAGCGCCGACGCGGTGACTTCCGGGCCAATCCCGGAGACGTCTCCCAGTGAGATGCCTACGACGGGACGCTCGTTCACGTTCAGATCTTCTCTTCGACCGAGGCCTTCTGCCGGAGCTCCTGGACGTACTGCTCCACGAACTTCTCCGTCTTCTGCATCTTCAGCCGGTTCTCCAGCTCGCCCTTCACCTGCTCGAAGGGGGCCACGTCCACCGCGCGCCGCTCCTCCACCTTCAGCACGTGCCAGCCGAACTGCGTGCGCACCGGCTCGCTGACCTCGCCCTCCTTCAGCGTGAAGGCCACCCGCTCGAAGGCCGGCACCATCACCCCGCGCCGGAAGAAGCCCAGGTCTCCTCCGTCCGAGGCGCTCGGGCCCTCGCTCTTGGCCTTCGCCAGCTCCGCGAAGTCCACGCCCGGCTTGCGCGCCTCCTCCGCCAGCTTCAACGCCTTCTGCCGCGCCGCCTCCACCTTCTCGGGCGCCGCCTTCGCGTCCACCTGCACCAGGATGTGCCGCGCGTGCACCTCGGCGTCCCCGGACTCCATCTTCGTGTACTGCGTGTACGCCGCCTTCAGGTCCTCCTCGGACACCTTCACCTTCGGCGCCACCTTCATGTTCACCAGCTTCATGCGCGACATCTGGTTGCGCAGGAAGTCCTTGTACGTCTTCACCGTGAAGCCCTCGCCCGACAGCAGGCGCTCGAACTGGGCCTCGTCCGTGATGTTGTTCTGCCGCCGCACGTCCGACACCGCCGCCTCCAGCTCCGCGTCCGTCGTCGCCAGGCCCAGCTCGCGGATCTCCCCCTCCATCAGCTTCTCGCCGATGAGCGTGTTCAGCGACGCCTTGAGCACCTTCGCCCGCTCCTCGGCCCGCTGCTTCGGATCCCTCACCGACGCGTTGAGCCGCGCCAGCTCCGGCGCCGCGCGCTTCTCCACCTCGGACAGCGCGATGACGTCCCGGTTCACCACCGCCGCCACCCGGTCCACCAGCTCCGCCCGAGCCACCGCGCCCGTCAGGAGCAGCGCCGCCACCATCGTCCCCATCAGCTTCTTCATGTGCTTCCTCTTTCCGTTTCCGTGTCGATGGGACGGCTGCTCACTGCTGCGCCGCCGCCTGCGTGGCGGGCCGTCCGCGGATGGCCTGGAGCGTGGGCTCGTTCACCCAGACCTGGGCCTTGGTCCTCAGCTCCTTCTCGTACGTCTCCTGCGCCTCCGCCCGCCGCTGCGCCAGCAGCTTCGTCTCCACCTGGTCCCGCACTTCCGCGAACTCCAGCTTGCGCCCCGGCTTCTTCTCCAGCACCCGGAACAGGTGGTAGCCGTACTCCGTTTCCACCACGTCCGACACCTGGCCCGGCGACAGGTAGAACACCACCTGATCGAAGGCCGGCGGCATCTGCCCCCGAGGGAAGAAGCCCAGGTCTCCTCCCACCTTGGCGTCCGCGCTCAGCGAGTACTTGCGCGCCAGGTCGGCGAACTTCTTGCCCGACTTGAGCTGCGCCTGCACCCGCCGCGCCTCGTCGATGCCCTTCACGACGATTTGAGCGGCGCGCACCTGCTCGGGCTCGGAGAACCCGGTCTCGTGCGCCGCGTAGTACGCGCGCAGCTCCTCCTCCGTCACCGCCACGCGCGTGTAGACGTGGTTCGTGAAGAGCTTCTCGATGGTGAGCCGCGCCGCCTCGCGCGCCTTGAGCTCCGCCATGGACAGCTGCCCCTGCGTCAGCACCTCGTTGAAGTTGCCCGCCGGGTAGTCGCTCGACAGCCGCAACACGCCCCGGTCCACCTCCTCGGGGCTCACGGTGATGTTGTGCGTCCGGGCGTCCTGCAGCAGCACCATGCGGGAGATGAGCGTCTCCAGCAGCGCCCGCTTGTAGGGCTCCACGTCCTCCGGGGTGTGCTGGCCGGACTCGTTGGCGGAGGAGGCGAGCTCGCGCCCCAGCTCCTGCTCGAAGTCGGCGCGCGAGAGCACCTCGCCATTCACCGTGGCCACCACGTTGGCGTCTGGATCCTCCTTGTCCTTCTTGTTGCAACCGGCCAGGCCCACGGCGAGCGCCAGGGCGGCGAGCAGCGGGGTGGCACGGGCGAAGGTCCGCGGCATGAGAGGGTGGCTGAGGGTCACGGGCGCTCCACGGGGGAGGAGGGAAGGGGGGCGGGGATGCTGCCGGGCGGCGGGCCACTCGGGGGCCGCATGGGGGTGCTCACGTCCACGTGCACCCGCGAGAGCGTCGCGGCGTCCACGCGGAAGCCGGAGCGGCGCTCCAGGCCGGCGAGCAGCTCCGCCCAGGCCCGGGTGCGCTTCTCCTGCGAGAGGCGGTTCACAATCTGCTCGCGCACGTCCTCGAGCTTCAGGTTCAACGCGGACTGGTGGCCGGTGAGCTGGAGCACGTGCAGGCCCGCGTCGGTGCGCACCACGCCGCTGAGCGCGCCCGGGCCGCTGGCCAGCAGGCCTCGCGCGGCGTCCGCCACCTCGGGCCCGAAGTCCCGCCCGAGCTCCTCGAGCGAGCGGTAGCGCAGATCTCCATCCAGGGGCTGCGTGCGCGGCTCCTCGTTGTGGGCGCGGGCCAGCCGGCCAAAGGCGGTGAAGTCCTTGGGGGGCAGCGCCTTCGCCTCGGCGAGCAGCTTCTCCGCCTTCACGCGCGCCGTCTCGCCACGGGCCGCGTCCGCCCGGGGCGCCGCGAGGAAGAGGTGCGAGAGCCGCACCTGCTCCGGCCGCACGTAGTCGTCCTGGTGGCTCTGGTACCAGGCGGCGACCTCCGCGTCGGAGACGGGGGGCGTCGCCTCGTCGAGCTGGGCGCGCATCAGCCGGGACACCAGGGCGCGCTTGGTGCTGGCCACCACCTCGGGGTCGTTCTGCAGCCCGCGGGCGAGGGCCTCCTGCACCAGCAGCTCGAAGCGGGCCAGGCCCTCCACGTACTCGCGCTTCTGCTCCAGCGTCTGGTAGCGCTCGCGCAGGGCGGGGCTCATCTCCTCCAGGCGCTGCTTCAGCTCGTCGGCCGGCACCCCGTCGTCCTTCCAGGCGGCCACGGGCGAGCTCACCGGGGCGCGGGTGTGGCGGAAGTCCACCACGGCATGGCCCGGTGCGGGGCCACGCTCGCAGCCCGCGAGGGCCAGCAGGGCGAGGGACAGGAAGCGGGAGACAGGAGACATAGAACGCGAGCCCGTGGGGTAGCACGCCGGGGGGGAGCGGACAACCGGACATCCCCCCGGGGCCTTCCTACGCCCGGGTCGCGTGCGCGGACAGGAACGCCTCCACCAGCGGGAAGATTTCGTCCGGTGCCCGACGCCCCAGCACCAGGTCCGCATGCCCGTAGTCCTCGGCGAAGCCATGGCCGCGCCCGGCCACCACCAGCTTCACCGGCCCGCCGAGGTGCTCCTGCGCCCGCGCCACGGCGAGCGGGGGAGCGAGCAGGTCCTTGCTCCCCGCCACCAGCATCACCGGCAGCTTCACCCCCGCCAGCGGCTTGCGGTAGCAGGTGCCATCCGCCATGCAGAAGGAGTCCGTCGCAATCCAGTGGGCGAACTGGCGCACCACGCCGCCGTAGATGTCCGCGGGCACGTTGGCCAGGGCCTTGCGCACCACGTCCGGCTCCATGTTGGAGGCCAACATCATGTAGCGGCTGAGCGGCCCCGGCGGCGCGCCGAACAGGGCGATGCCCGTAATCCGCCGGGTGGGAATCATCTTCAGCCGCAAGAGCGGCTCTATCTTCTGGATGAACGTCTTGAGCCCCGGCTGCACCGCGAAGGTGAAGGGGCTGCCAATGGCCACGGCGGCGCGGACGGGCGCTTGCGGGTTCCGGGCCAGATGGCCGTACAGGGTGAGCCCTCCCTTGGAATGCCCCACCCAGAGCACTTGCTTCGCCCCCGTGGACAGCACGGTGCGCAGGGCGGTGCGCACGTCGTGCTCGGCCTGATCATCGAAGGTAGCGTCCCCGCACGGGCCCGCCAGCCCGCGGCCGCGCAGCTCCATCACCCACGTCTCGTAGCCCGCGCGGGCCAGGTAGCGCGCCAGGCTGTAGTGCTCGTCGAAGTCCATGTGGAAGCGGTTGGCCCCCAGTCCATGGCAGAGGATGACCGGCTCGGCATAGCGACGCTGCTCCCGGGCGTGGTAGCGCCCCAGGGCAATGGCCGCCCCATCGTCGGTGGGCACCCGGTACAGCTCATCGGGCTTGAAGGGCAACGTGAGCAACCCTTCACCGTCCCGATTTACCGCTCGGGAGAAAATATCCGCCATCCGCGTGAGCCTGGGCCCGTTTCGATTCGTCACGACTGGAATCTAATGCCCTGCGGGACGGATGCCGTGTTGAAAAACCCACGCACCCACATGTCGGCAGACCGGTTGCAATGCTTCACCTTCGTTCAAGCCGGGAGGCGAGTGGATGCGGCAAAAGCCGACTGTTGCGGAAAGGTTGTCCTCGATCGAAGTCGCCCTGGTTCCCACGGATACCCTCCTGCGTGCCCTGCGAGTGATGGAGCGGCGGGGCACTTCCCTGCTCCCGGTGGTGGGGGAGAAGGGGGGCCTGGTGGGGCTCGTGAGCCGGGCCCACATCCTGGCCGCGTGGAAGGTGGACCCGTTGCTGCCGGTGGCGCTGGTGATGGCGGCGTACGAGGGGCGGCCCCGGCCGGGAAGTGAGTACCCGGCTTCCTGGTGAGCGGCCGGGCAGGCGAAGAGGGCGTCCGGACGCAGGGGCGCGTGCGCTATGCTGCCGGGCCGCCGTGCCGGACACCTGGACCGTCTACATGGTGCGCTGCCGGGACGGGACGCTCTACACCGGCGCCACCAACAACCTCGAACGCCGCGTGGCCACCCACAACAAGGGCCGTGGCGCCGCCTATACCCGCGCCCGCCTGCCGGTGACGCTCGTCTGGAGCGAGCCGGCGGCCGACCGGAGCGCCGCCCTCCGCCGCGAGGCCGCCCTGAAGCGTCTCTCACGTGCCGAGAAACTTCGTCTGGTGGGCCGGGTGCGCCGCTGACCCAGGCTGGGTTTCGCTTGACCCCATCTTGTGAGAGTGTTCTGCGCTGAACTCTCCAATCTCCTGGAATCCCGGGGAATCGGCACGGACATGGCGCAGCGGCACGAAGGAGCAGCCCCGGAGGAGCCGGGGGACATGCCAGAGGCGGAGGAGCTGGTGCTGCGCGACGAGCAGCGCCTCCTCTACATGCTGGCGCTCACGTGTCTGCCGTTCTGGGTGGTGGACTCGCTGTCGGTGGGGCGGCTGACGTGGGACACGTTGGCACTGCGGCTGGGGTGGGCGGGGCTGACGGCGGCGATGGGGTGGGGGCTGCGGTGGGTGGAGCCCTCGCGCCGCCGGGGCGTGAGGATGGTGGCGGGGATGGGGGTGCCCAACCTCTTCCTGGGGCTGGTGGTGTACCGGCTGGGAGGGACGGAGAATCCGCTCTTCCATTGGTTCTTCATGATGCCGCTGATGACGCTCTCGGTGTCGCGGGGCGAGCCGTGGCAGGGGGCGTTGAGCACGCTGCTGCCGATGGGGGCCGCGGGCACGTTGATGGGGCTGGAGGGGATGGCGCTGGTGCCGATGGTGTCGCGGCTGCTGCTGCTGCTGGGAGCGGGGGCGGTGGGGATGCAGTTGAGCGTCTTCTACCGGAGGCTGCGGCGGGCGCAGGCGCGGGCGGAGGACGAGCAGCGGGCGGTGCAGGAGGCGCTGGAGGCGTCCCAGGCGCGGGCGTTGGAGGCCGAGCGGTTGGCGCAGGTGGGGCGGCTGGCGGCGGGCGTGGCGCACGAGGTGAAGAACCCGCTGGCGTACGTGCAGGCCAACCTGCGCTTCCTGTTGGAGGAGTGGAGGCAGCCGGCGTCGGGGACGGATGACACGGAGTACACCGAGGCCCTGCAGGAGACGATGCAGGGGGTGGAGCGCATCCATCAAATCGTGAAGGACCTGACGGCGCTGTCGAGGGCGGAGGAGACGGTGGCGGGGGTGGGGCGGTGCGAGCTGGCGCCGGTGGTGGACGCGAGCGTGAGGCTGGCGTCGGTGCGGCTGAAGTCGCTGGTGAGGCTGGCGGTGGAGGTGCCGCCGGAGGCGGTGGCGAAGGCGGAGCCGAGGCGGCTGGGGCAGGTGTTGCTGAACCTGTTGTTGAACGCGGCGGACGCCATCGAGGACGCGAAGGTGCAGGACGGGCGGGTGGCGGTGCGCGCGGAGGTGGTGGGGGAGCGGGTGCGGGTGATGGTGGAGGACAACGGGCCGGGGATTTCGGCGGAGAACCTGCCGAGGCTCTTCACGACGTTCTTCACGACGAAGGCGCCGGGGAAGGGGACGGGGCTGGGGCTGGCGCTGTCGCGCCAGTACGTGGAGTCGTTCGGGGGCACGCTGCGCGCGGAGAACCGCCCCGAGGGCGGCGCGCGCTTCATCGTGGAATTGCCGGTGGCGTGACGCCTGCTCCCTCTCCCTTTGGGAGAGGGCCGGGGTGAGGGTCTACGCCCGGTGTCCCCCGTGGACGAGCACCGTGATGCGGGGTGGACCGGCGGAGGGTGCGCGGTAAGGTGGGCGCGCGTATCGGCCGGCGAGCGGCAATGCGCGTAGCGGACCCGCGTCGACCCGGTAGGACCCCGAGCCATGGTGAAGCTGAAGCGCCTGAAGATAGAGAAGTACCGGAACGTGAAGCCGGGGACGGAGCTTCACTTCCGCGACTCGCTCAACGTGCTGCTGGGGCGCAACGGCACGGGCAAGACGACGTTGCTGAACCTGATCGTGCAGCTCCTGAGCTGGGATTTCTCTGCGTTACTAGGAGAGCCGTTTGCGCTGGAGTACGACATCTTGACGGATGAGGCGCATCTGCGGGTCTCCCTGCGCAACGAATCGCGCACCAAACCTGAGCGCGTGGTTCTGGACGCCGAGGAGGGCGAGCAGGGTGTTTCTACCGCGTCTCTCATGCAGGCGTCTGCGCGCTACCAGTCATCTGGTGAGATTGTTGTTACACGCGCCGAGGCGGGCGAGAAGTACCGGCTGATTATTTCGGGGTCGCGTCTGACACTGGAGCTTGGTGATGAGGCGAGGCCATCCTGGGGGATGGACTACGAAGCACCCATTCTGGGGCAGACCAGCATGGGGGATCTCCTCGTGGTCTTGAGTGATCTGGAGGAGACAGAGGGGCTGGGAGTCCCAGATTTGCATTCGTTGAGTTCAGCACTGGCTTCATCTGTGGCTGGATTCTTGCGAAACCTCAAGCGATTCGATGAGTCGCTCGGGTTCCTGGACCTCATTACACGGCCCTCCTCGACATTTGCTGCTACCAAGATTCAGGGGTCATACAGGATCAACTCCCGAGACGGTGCACCGAGAATACTGAGAAGCCATTTGATAGGACGGCTTCAATCAGATCCAGATGCGGACGAGGTCCGGATTCAATCGAGCGACGAAGGGGCCTGGTTCCTATCGAGAGTTGTTGAACTGCTCGAGTTCAAGCATGCTCATCTCGGGCTTCAACGGTTGGCGATGAGGACCCAGCCGCGTCTGCGGATTGATTTCGGTAACATGCGTTTCGATTTCACCCGCCGCGATGGCGAGGTTTTCAATCATACGCTGCTTAGCTATGGCCAAAAGCGATTGGTTGCTTTTTATTATTACCTGGCCTGCAATTCTACCTGTGTGGTGGCAGATGAATTGGTAAATGGTATGCACCATGGCTGGATAGGTCCCTGTCTGGAAGACATCGGAGAGCGGCAGGCCTTCCTGACCAGCCAGAATCCTCTGCTATTGGATTACCTCTATTTTGAATCAGCCGAAGAGGTTCGTTCCTCGTTCGTGCTTTGTCGTATGGAGTCCCACGAGAACCGCGAGCAGATGGTGTGGGAAAATATGGCGCTGGATGAGGCAGAAGCGTTTTTCAGCGCGTATCAAGTAGCCATCCACCACGTGGGGGAACTTCTTCGGCTCAGGGGGCTGTGGTGAGCCGCGCCAGGCCGTGTCTTTCTGTGCTCCTTCTGACCGAGGATAGAGGAGGGTTCAAAACCTTCAACCACATGGTGAAGGAAATCCTCAAGCAGGTGGATGAGCATGTAGAGACGCACGAGACGAAGATTGTCTTCGAACCGTTGCGGAGTAAGGATGTTTTGGAAGTAGTCCAGGCAAACAACTGGAAGAGCAAAGGGGCCCGCTACCATCGCAGCCGGACCGATCTGATCACCCTCATTGCCATCCAATTGGAGTTGCACAATGGTTGGGTCTTCTTCCACTTCGATGGAGATCGTCCCTGGGCTGCGAGGGATTCGAGTGAGAACCGCCAGAAGTTCAAAGAACTCATCTGGGAGCCTGTACGGCTCAAGATTCAGGAGCGGCTGGTGGGGCGGAAGCCGGAACTGGCTACCAGGACCGAAGAAGTGAAGAAGTACGCTGATGCGCGGATGGCCCGGCTCAAGACGGTGGTCCCGTTCTACAGCATCGAGGCGTGGCTCTTTCAAAACACCCGGGAGGCCATCCGGCTCTGCAAGGAGCGCTATGGCGGGCGCGATGTCGAGCAGTTCAATGCTTGGGCCCAGGATAGGACCATGCTCGATGAGGTGCTGAAGCCGAAAGAGGCGGTGTGCCTGGGCGCTGTCCACAACCTGGAACTGGCTTCCACTGGCTTTCCGGCGCGGGAGGTCCGGGCGGCGGGCAGGTCCTTCACGGCCATCGTCGAGGCGCTGAGTCAGGACTCCGAGCTGCGCGAGGCCCTGGCTCGGACCTATGCCTATGGGTGAATGGTGGACTCCTGAATCCTCGGGAAGACCCTCACCCCGGCCCTCTCCCAGAGGGAGAGGGGGCTCGCAACCCGGGTAGGCAAGATACCCTCACCCCGGCCCTCTCCCGGGGGGAGAGGGGGGCAGGGGGGTAGACGCGTTCAGACGGCGGGACCCGGCTGGGCCGGCGGGGTCGGAGTGGTGGGCGGCTGCTGCATCCGCTTCTGCTTCTTCGAGCGCGACACCACGAAGACGATGCCCAGGATGAGGAAGGTCCCCGCTCCGATGAGCGTGCCGTACACCTGGTAGCGCAGCAGGGACGCGGTGATGCCCTGGATGACCTTGGGCAGGTCGCACACCGTCTGCGCCCCCAACGGCGCCGTGTTGTACCACTCGAGGAACTGGGGGCCGATATACGAGGCCGTTGCCAGCCCCAGGAAGGCTCCCAAGAGGATGAAGGTGAGCAGCGTCTTCAGTGTGGCCATCGTCCGGGCACCTCGGTGAGGAGACGTGGGAGCGTGCTTTAGCACGCATTCCGCGCATGGGGGCCACCACGCGCCACGGGCCGTGCTATCTGAAGGGCGTGCCGCTCCTTCCTCTCGCCGCCTTGTTCGGGGTCATCACGCTCGTCTGCGCCGCCTTCCTGCTCGTCCACGCGTTCCGCCGGAGCCTGGGGACGGGGATGATGGTGCTCCTGGTGCCCTGCTACGTGCTCGTGTACGCCTTCAGCCAGTTCGAGCACCCGCGCAAGAACCTCATCCTCGCCGGCTTCTTCGGCAGCAGCGTGCTCGCCGCCGTCTTCCTCGGCCTGGGCGCCCATGCGTTGGAGCAGGTGATGCTGCGTCCGCCTCCGCCTCCCATCTTCTGACCCGGTGCGAGGCGAGCCCGTGGCCTCCGTGCCAGACCCGCCCGCCTTCACCAGTCCCCGCTGCCCCTCGCACCAGCGGGCCGCGGTCGCCACCTGTGTCCGCTGTGGCACCTTCCTCTGTGGCGAGTGCACCGAGCTGCTCGGCGAGTCCTCCTACTGCGCCTCCTGCCTCGACTTCGTCCGGAAGCACGGCACCGCCTCGCTGGCCCTCAAGTGGACGTTCGGCCTGGGCATCGTCGCCCTGCTCACCGTGCCGCTCGCCATGCTCCTGCCGATGAACGTGGTGGTCGACACGGGCCAGGCCACCCTCGTCATCCCCGTCCTCCGGCGCCTGCCCGTGCTCAATGTCATCGCCGCGGGGCTCGGCTTCTGGCTGTCCTCCCGCGAGCTGCGCCGCCTCGAGCGCGTGGACTCCGCCTCGCCCGCGCGCTCGTGGGCCCGGTGGACGCGCGGCCTGTCCTGGCTCAACCTCGCCTGCGTCCTGCTCCAGGTCTTCCTCGTGCTCCGGCTCGTGCTGGGCTTCTTCGTCGCCGGCCCGCACTGAGGCGCCCGCGGCCCGTCCTCAGACGCCGCGCTCGTTCGGGTCCCAGATGTACTTGTGCATCTGGAGCTGGAAGCGCACCGGCAGCCGGTCCGCGATGATCCACTCGGCCAGCTCCTTCGTCGTCAGCTTGCCGAAGATGGTGGAGAAGAGCAGCCCGTAGGGCTTCTCCAGCAGCCGGTGCTCGGCGATGAGCTTCTTGGACCACTCGTAGTCCTCGCGGCTGCCGATGACGAACTTGAGCTCGTCGTTGGCGTTCATCGACGTGAGGTTCCGGTAGTCGTTCCGGTCGCACTCGCCCGAGGACGGCGTCTTCATGTCCACGATTTTATGCACCGCCGGAGGCACCAGCCGCACGTCGATGGCGCCGCTCGTCTCCAGCAGCACGGTGAGGCCGGCGGCCAGCAGCTCCTCCATGAGCGGGTACACGCCGGGCTGCAGCAGGGGCTCGCCACCCGTCACCTCCACCCGGGGCGCGCCGAGCTCCTTCACCTTCGTCACCACCTCCGGAATCTTCATGCGCGTGCCGCCGTGGAAGGCGAACTCGCTGTCGCAGTAGGTGCAGCGCAGGTGGCAGCCGGTGAGCCGCACGAAGGAGCAGAGCAGCCCCGCGTGCGAGGACTCGCCCTGCACCGAGAGGTAGAACTCCTTGACCACCACCGAGTCAGCGGTGGCAACACGACGGGGCTCGATGTGGGGACGCGCGACGGGCATGGGGGATCCGGGGGCCTCGCTTCAATCCCACCCGGGCGGTGGATGCAAGTCCGGAGACCCCCTGGGCCTCAACCGCTTGACATCCCTCGGGAATTTCCAGGTGCCCGCCCGCCCTCGCGGCGAGCGAGCCCCGGGTGCCCGGGCCTCAGGCCGGGGTGCTCCGGGCCTTCACCTGGGCGATGAAGGTGTCGATGAGCTGCCGGGCGATGCTCAGGCGCGGCGGGAGCTGCGGGAGGTTGTCGGGGGTGAACCAGCCCGCCTCGGCGATCTCCTGGCCGTCTACCTGGAGGTCTCCCCCGGCGTACTCGGCGGTGAAGCCGAGCATGAGCGAGCGGCCGAAGGGCCACGGCTGGCTGCCGAAGTAGCGGAGGTTCTTCAGGTCCACGCCGACCTCCTCCTTCACCTCGCGCACCACCGTCTCCTCGAGCGACTCGCCGACGTCGACGAAGCCGGCCAGGGTGCTGAAGAAGGCCCCGGGGAAGTTGGCGTTGCGCGCGAGCAGCATGGAGTCTCCCCGGGTGATGAGCACGATGACGGCGGGGGAGATGCGCGGGTAGTAGGGCGTGCGGCAGGCGGGGCAGCGGCGCGCGCGCTCGCCGGGGACGAGCACCGTGGGCTGGCCGTCGCGACCGCAGAAGCGGTGGGTGGAGTCCCACTCGGCGATGGCGAGCGCCCGGCCCGCGACGCCGAAGAGCGACTCGTCCACGCGGTTGTAGAGGCCACGCGCGGGGACGAGCTTCATGCCCTCGGTAGGCGAGATGTCCTTGGGGAAGGCGGCGGCGTAGCAGTCCACGTCCCCGAGGGTGCCGAGGAAGTGCGCCCCCGTGGCGAACTCGGGCAGCTCCGCGCAGGTGGGGATGCGCACGGTGTTGTCCTGCTCGGCGACGAGCAGCTCCAGGCCGTGCGCGGCGAAGAGCAGGGCGTTGTCACGCGGGCGAGCGGGGACTTCGTGTCCGGGGATGAATCGGGGAGGGCTCACGTGCGGCACCTTAGCGGGAGCCGGTACGCGGGGGCAGGGCGTCGTGTCCGGGGGAGGCTCCTCCTGGAGGCCCGTGGTGTGTGGGAGACACCGCCGCGATGACACATGGATGCGGGTGACCGCCAGCCAGTGCTAGGAACGGAGGGATGATGCGCACCTCGCTCCTGATGGCTGTGTTGTGTGTCTCCGCTGGCTGTGCCCGCGTTCCCACCGTGCCCGTTCGCTACGTGGTGGGCAGCGCCGAGGCCCCCACCTTCCGCATCTCCCAGGGCAAGGGGACGGCCATCCTGCTCACCAACGAGGAGACCGGAGCCCGTGCGGCCTCGATGGGGGTGCTGGATCTCCAGGCGGGCGCCGGAGTGCCCGAGCACATCCACGCGGACAGTGTGGAGATGCTCTACGTGGAGGAGGGAGGGGCGGAGATGACCATCGAGGGCCAGGCGATGCCCGTGAAGCAGGGCGATGCCGTCTACATTCCGGCGGGGGTCCGTCACTCGGCGCGCATTCCCGAGGGGGCTCCGAACTTCCGGGCCGTGCAGGTGTACGTGGGCCCCGGTCCCGAAGCGCGCTTCCGTCAGGGGGAGCCCGTGAAGCCCGCTGCCGCCGCTCCGTGAGCCGCATGCTCCCTGGAGCCGCATGCTCCCTGGAGCCGCATGCTCCCTCTCCCCTCGGGAGAGGGTTGGGGTGAGGGTATCCGAACCCGTTCTTCAACCCGTGGCCCACAGTGGGGACAGTGGGTTCAACCCGGGGCCCGTGGCACCCTCACCCCGTCCCTCTCCCGGAGGGCGAGGGGAAATGGCCGCTGTTGTCAGCGCGTGTTCTCCTGATGTGCTCACCTGAGACGAATTAGCGCGCGGCAGCCGCGGGCTCGCGGAACTGCCGGTGGTACAGCTCCGCGTACAGGCCGTTGCGTGCCATCAGTTCCTCGTGCGTGCCTCGCTCCGTGATGCGTCCGGCGTCGATGACGAGGATGAGGTCCGCGCTCCGGATGGTGCTGAGCCGGTGCGCGATGACCACGCTCGTCCTTCCCGCCAGCAACGTGGACAGTGCGCGCTGGATGAGCGCCTCCGTCCTCGTGTCGATGTTCGCCGTCGCCTCGTCGAGGATGAGCACGCGCGGCTCGGCGATGACCGCCCGAGCGAACGCCAGCAACTGCCGTTGCCCCTGGCTCAGCGTGGCGCCTCCCTCCCCGAGCACCGAGTCATAACCCTTCGGCAGCGCGGCGATGAACTCGTGCGCATGCACCGCGCGCGCGGCCTGCTCTATCTCCTCGCGGCTCGCGCCCGGCCGGCCGTAGCCGATGTTCTCCGCGATGGTTCCAGAGAACAGGAACGGCTCCTGAATCACCGTCGCCATCTGCCGCCGCAGGCTCGCCCGCTTCACGCGCTTGACGTCCTCCCCATCCAGCCGCACCACGCCCTCCGTGGTGTCGTAGAAGCGCGGAATGAGGTTGGCCACCGTCGTCTTCCCCGCGCCCGTGCGGCCCACCAGCGCCACCGTCTGCCCGGGGGCCACCTCGAAGCTCACGTCCCGGAGCACCGGGTGCTCCGCGTCGTAGGCGAAGGACACCTTCTCGAACGTGATGCGACCCTGGGCTCGTCCCAGCTCCAGCGCGTCAGGGACGTCGGCGGGCTCGCGAGGCTCGTCCAGGATGGAATAGATGCGCTCCGCGCCCGCGAGCGCCGACTGCATCAGCGTGTACGTGGAGGCCGCCAGTTGCACCGGCCGGAAGAACTGCTGCGCGTAGATGAGGAACGCCGCCACCAGTCCCACGGTCAACTGCCCCTGGAGCACCAGGTGGCCGCCGTAGCCGATGACGAGTGCCGTGGACAGGGTGGCGAGCACGTCGATGGCCGGGGAGAACGCGGAGGTGACGCCCACCGCGGCCACGTTGGCGTCGCGGTTGGCGGCGTTCCGGCCCCGGAAGCGCCGGATGTTCTCGTCCGTGCGGTTGAACGCCTGTGCCTGCCGGACGCCCACCAGTTCCTCCTGTAGCTCCGCCGTCACGCTGCCCACCGTCTGCCGCGTCTTGCGGTAGGCCTTCCGGGCCCGGGCGGCGAAGAACCACGTGGTGAGCAGCATCGCCGGAATGAGCGTGAAGCACGCCAGTGCCAGGCGGACGTTGAGCGCGAGCATCGCCACCAGCACACCCACCAGCCCCAGCATCGCGCCCAGCAGCTGCGTCAGCCCCTGCGAGAAGAACTGGTTGAGCGTGTCCACGTCACTGAGCAACCGGCTCATCAAATCCCCGATGGGCCGCTTGTCGAAGTACGAGAGCGGCAGTGCCTGGAGCTGCCCGAAGAGCCGGGTGCGCATCGATGCGAGCACCTGCTGTCCCACCGCGCCCACGCGCCGCGTCTGCGCCCGCGAGGCCACCGCGCCCCCGAGGTACACGGCGAGCAGCAGCAGCATGGTGCGCAGCAGGGCCTCCGCGTTCCCGCTCCCGATGTCGTGATCGATGGCCCGGCTCACCAGATACGGTCCGATGGCCTGCGCCAGCGCGCTCACGACGACCAGGCCCAGCGCCACCAGCAGCGTGCCCTGATGGGGCCGCAGCTCCGTCACCAGCCGGCGCGCCACCGCTCCACGGTTGGCGGCACGCTGGATCTCCAGCTCCGCCATCGACTCGAGACTCCCAGGCCTTCTCATGCCGCCTCCGGGGTGCTGGCCTGCAGTTGCGAGCCGAGGATCTCGTTGTAGAGCGCACTCGACGCCAGCAGCTGCTCATGCGTCCCCTGCGCCACCACCCGTCCCTCGTCCAACACCAGGATGAGGTCCGCGTCGCGCACCGTGCTGATGCGCTGGGCGATGACGAGCGCCGTGCGGTTCGTGCCGCGCATCAGCCGGTCGAGCGCTTCCTGAATCGCGGCCTCCGTCCCGGCGTCCACCGCCGAGGTGCTGTCATCCAGGATGAGCAGGCGCGGATCCGTCAGCAGCGCCCGGGCGATCGCCAATCTCTGGCGCTGGCCTCCCGACAGCCCCACGCCCCGCTCGCCCACCACCGTGTCGTAGCCCTGTGGCAGTCCGGCGATGAACTCCGCGGCCTGCGCCGCCTCGGCCGCCGCCTGAATCTGCTCCTGGGTCGCCTCCGGACGGCCGTAGGCGATGTTCTCGCGCACCGTCCCGGAGAAGAGCAGGGCGTCCTGCAACACCACGCCAATCTGCGAGCGCAGGCTGGAGAGCGTCACCTCGCGCACGTCGTGCCCGTCCAGCAGCACCGCGCCTCCCGTCACGTCGTAGAAGCGGGGAATCAGGTTGATGATCGTGCTCTTCCCCGAGCCCGTCGTCCCCAGGATGGCCACGAGCTGCCCCGGCTCGGCCACGAAGCTCACGCCCCGGAGGATCTCCCGCTCGCTGCCCGCGTAGCGGAAGCGCACGTCGCGCAGCTCCACCCGTCCCTGGATCGGCGGCAGCGTGCGGGCTCCCGGCTTGTCGGCCACCTCCACCTGGGTGTCGAGCAGCTCGAACACGCGCAGCGCGGACGCCCCGGCGCGTGAAATCTGCGCCGCGATGAAGCCCAGCGTCATGAGCGGCATGAGCAGGAAGCCCAGGTAGCTGTTGAACGCGAGCAGCTCGCCGAGCGTCAGCTTCTGACGGAAGATCAGCAATCCTCCCACGCCCACCACCACGAGCGTGCCGAGGTTGGCGAAGAAGCCCACGAACGGGAAGTTGGTGGAGATGGCGTCGATGATGCCCAGGTTGTGGCCGAGCAGCTCGTCGTTGATCTTCCGGTAGCGGGCGGCTTCGCGCTCCTCGCCGGAGAACGCGCGCACCACGCGGATGCCGCGCAGATCCTCCTGGAGCACCGTGTTGAGCCGTCCCAATGCGGCCTGCACCCGGCCGAACAGCGGGCCCATCTTGCCCACGAAATTCCGGAGCAGCCAGAGGATGGGGGCGACGGACGCCAGCGCCACCACCGCGAGCACGGGGTTGAGGTTGAGCAGCAACACCGCGCAGCCCACCAGCATGGCGCACGAGGCGGCGAGCTGGACCACGCCGGAGCCGACGAAGGTGCGCACCTGCTCGACGTCGTTGGTGAGCCGGGTGAGGAGCTGCCCGGTCTGCGCCTGGTCGTAGTAGCTGAAGCTCAGCCGCTGGATGCGCGCGAAGAGCGCGTCGCGCAGGTCGAAGGCGACGCCCTGTGACACCCGCTCGGCCAGGTAGCCCTGGAGGAAGTTGAAGAGCCCCCGCCCCAGGGCGATGGCCACCAGCCCTCCCACGGCCTGGAGCACCGTGGCGTTGTCGTTCCGGGCGATGCCTTCGTCGATGGCCAGCCGCACCAGCTGGGGCGCCGCGAGGTTGGCGGCGGACACGAGCAGCAGCGCCACCAGCGCGCCCGCCGTCTCCAGCTTGTACCGGCCCAGATACCCGAGCGCCCGCCAGATAGCCCTTGCGCTGCCTGGAGGTGCCTGCGGTCTTCGTCCGTGTTCCATGTCCGGGCAGACGTAGCGGACCGGACCTCGGGCCGCAATGTCCTCGCGGAGAAGTGACGGAGTGCTTGACGCTGCCCGGGGGGGACGCTCGGATGCGCCCCCATGACCGAGTTGCTCACCCGCGCCGAAGCGTCGAACTACAAGGAAACCTCACGCCACGCCGATGTGCTCGCCTTCGTCGACGAGCTCAGCCGCCGCACGAAGCTCGTCAAGCGCGTCGACTTCGGCCAGAGCGGCGAGGGCCAGCCGCTGGCCGCGCTCATCGTCAGCGATCGCAACTGCTTCACCCCCGAGCTCGCCCGCCGCCAGAAGAAGCTCGTGGTGATGATCGAGGCCAACATCCACGCCGGTGAGGTCGAGGGCAAGGAGTCCGTCCTCGCGCTCGCCCGGGATTTGACCCTCACCAGGCTGGGCCAGAAGCTGCTCGACAAGCTCTGCCTCGTGCTGATTCCGGACTTCAACCCCGACGGCAACGACCGCATCAGCCCCAACAACCGCAAGCTGGACCTGCAGAACCTCGAGGGCCAGGTGAACCCCGAGGGCGGTGTGGGCATGCGCTACACGGGCGAAGGTTGGAACCTCAACCGTGACAGCATGAAGCAGGAGGCGCCCGAGACGCGCGCCCTCGCGAAGTTCTACCAGGCGTGGTGGCCCGACGTGTTCATCGACTGCCACACCACCGACGGCAGCATCCACGCCTTCGACCTCACCTACGACACGTCGCACTCGAACGAGCCGCTCTTCTCCGAGCTGCGCGAGTTCAACCGGGAGATGCTCGACCGCGTGGCCCAGGCCGTGAAGAAGCGCCATGGCTTCGACTGCTTCTGGTACGGCAACTACAAGGAGGAGGGCAATCCCGTCTCCGGCTGGCACACCTACCCCGCGCTTCCGCGCTTCGGCAGCCACTACCGCGGTCTGCTCGGCCGCATCGACGTGCTGCTCGAGACCTACAGCTACATCACCTTCGAGCGCCGCTGCGCGGTGATGCGGGCGTGGTTGCTCGAGCTGATCCGCGACGCCGCCAAGAACGCCAAGGCCTACCGCGCCATGACCCAGGCCGAGGAGGAGCGCATCATCGCGCGCGGCGAGTCGCCCGATGTGCAGGCGCTCGTGGGCATCAACTACGGCGTCGCCACGCGCGACGACAAGGGCGCGCTCGTGTTCGAGTACCCCGCCTACGCGAAGCCCGATGACGTGGCCCACATCCTCGCCTACGACGAGGCCAGCATCACCGCGCGCCGCTACCCGGGCAAGCGCCAGAAGAAGTACAAGGCGCCGCACCACCGCACCTTCGTGCCCACGCAGGCGGTGAGCACCCCGGCCGCGTACCTCGCGCCGGCCGAGCTCGCCTCGCGCCTCGAGGGCCATGGCATCCGCTTCGAGCGGCTCGACGCCCCGCGGCGCTTCACCGTGGACAGCTACCGCGTGGCCCGGCGCGAGGAGACGTTCAGCCCCGACGTGGCCACCAACGTCCCGCCTCCCGGCCAGTCCGAGGTCCCGCTCAGCCAGAAGCCCAAGCCCGTGCGCTTCGAGACCGTGCTCACCGTGGCCCCCGAGCGCACCACCCGCGAGTTCCCCGCGGGCACCCTGCTCGTGCCCACCGCGCAGCGCACCGGCACCCTGGCCGTGTACCTGCTCGAGCCGCACTCCGACGACGGCTTCTGCCGCTGGCAATTCCTCGACGGCCTCATCCAGGTGGGCGAGCTCTACCCCGTCCACCGCGTGGTGGGCTCCGCCGCCGCGCCGAAGAAGGCGGAGTGACGCACCCCGCCTACTTCCCGGGCTTGTGAGGGGGCAGCTCCTCCGGCAGCGGTATCCGGACGAGCTTCAGCCCCTTCGCCCCGTGGTCGATGACGGTGAAGCCCTGGCCGCCCACCCGGAGGAGCTGGCCATCCTTCGCGGCCCCGCTCGCGAGCCACGCCTCCGCCTCCTCTCGCGAGGCGAAGGTGTGGGCAATCTGGATGCCCTCGCGTGCGGGGGTGGTGATTTTTCGAAAAAATTCGCGAAACTCTTCGAGTTTCTTGAGGTCATCCCGCACGTACAGCAGCGCGGCCGCGCAGACGCGGAGCGCCGCGTCCTCGGGCGTCCCCTCCGCGTGCTGCTTGCTCACGGCCTCCACGGTGCGAAGGACGGCATCGGCATCGAAGTTCTTGTCGTATTTCATCGCGAGTCCGGAAGTGTCTAGAGGGCGAGGGGTGCGAGGATGAGCGCGCCGCTTCCGCCCGTGGCGATGATGAAAGCGGCGCCCGCGACGACGACGACGGTTCCCAGCGCGACCTCGGACTTGTGGGCCCGAATCCAGTCGCGCGCCTTGTCGAAGCTGGAGAACTCGAGCGGCGGGCGCTTCTTCACCCGCTCCGCCTCTTCCTTCTCCTGCTGCTCGACGCACTGCATGTACTGCTGGCGGCACTCGCGCGTGCAGTGCTCGTAGTACCACTCGTTGTGCTCGACGTGCGGGTAGGGCTGCTTCACGGACTCCCAGCAGCGGGTGAAGCACTGGTTCAGCTCGTCGTCACAGCTGTACCCGGAGCCCCCCGTCCCGAGCGCACTGCCCACCCCGCTCGCGTCCTCGTCAATGACGTAGGTCCGCGCGCTCAGGTCCTGGGACGGGCGTGTGTGGCCGCAACCCGCGCACGCCACCAGCGCGGCACTCAGCAACGCCAGCAGCCTCATGCCCGCTCCTTCATCCCGCCGGGCCGGAGTGCGCTGTTACCCATGGGGTCAGTAGCCAGAATCCCAACCATTCGTCAAAACTCCGCAAGAATCCCGAGTAATATCGGGGGTTTAGAGATGTTGGGGGGGGGGGGGGGGGGGGGCTGTACAAAAGTTAAGTACGGCCTTCCCGGCGACGAACGTCCACCACCCCGCCCCATCCGCGCCACTCTCGCTGATCTGAAGAGACCAGCGTGACTCACCCTAGGAGGGCGACCGGACAGGCGGCAATGCTGGCTGCTCCGCAACGCCGGGCAGTGGACGTTTGCCCCGGGCGGAGATCCAGGGGGTTCCCACAACCGGCGGGCGGCTCCCGGGTTAGGATGATCGGCCAGGGCCATGGACTCTCCGCCGATGAACGACACACCCCAGTTCCCCCGCCTCCTCGGACGCTACGAGCTCGTCCACCTGCTCGGACAGGGCGGCATGGGCGAGGTCTATCTCGCCAAGATCTCGGGCGCGGCCGGCTTCGAGAAGCCCTGCATCGTCAAGACGATCCTCCCCTCGCTCCTCAAGGACGGGCAGTTCCTGGATCGCTTCCACCACGAGGCCAAGGTGCTCGTGCACCTCGTCCACTCGTCCATCGCGCAGGTCTACGACATGGGCGAGGCCGAGGGCACCTACTACATGGCCCTCGAGTACGTGGCCGGCGTGGACCTGTCCTTCCTGCAGGACCAGGCGCGCAACGAGGGCCAGCAGATTCCCGTCCCCGTGGCGCTCTACCTCGGCCAGCGCATCGCCGAGGGGCTCGGCTACGCGCACCGCAAGACGGGCCCGGATGGCGCGCCGCTGGGAATCGTCCACCGCGACGTCTCGCCCCACAACGTGATGCTGTCCTACGAGGGCGAGGTCAAGGTCATCGACTTCGGCCTCGCCAAGAGCGCCGCGCGCAGCAAGCACACGCTGCCGTCCACCGTCATGGGCAAGCTGGGCTACATGTCCCCGGAGCAGGTGCGCGCCGAGGCCGTGGACCACCGCAGCGACATCTACTCCTGTGGCGTCATCGTCTGGGAGCTGCTCGCGAGCCGCTCCCTCATCCGCCATGGCACGGTGGGCGAGATGATGGCCGCCATGTCCAACCCCCACGTGCCCGCCCTGCACGAGGTGCGTCCGGACATCGATCCCGCCCTCGACGCGGTGGTGCGCCGCGCGCTGGCTCCCTCGCCCGAGGAGCGCTACGCCCGCTCCGACGACTTCGCCCGCGCCCTCAACGAGCAGCTGCTGCGCTCCGGCTCCACCCTCGGCGCCGAGGAGGTGGGCGAGTACGTGCGCACGCTCTGCCCGCAGGCCTTCGCCGCGCAGCGCCAGCTCATCTCCCGCGTCTCCTCCAGCCCCGGCGTGCGCCGCACCCCCGTGCCCGGCGGCACCCTGGTACCCATGAACACCGGCGTGCCCGTGAGCGGCGACGCGCGCATGAACACCGGGCGCCTGCCGGTGCCCCTCCAGCCGCCCTTCGCCACGCCCACCTCGCCCGCCTCGGGCTACGAGCCCACCCTGGTGCGCTCGCCCAGCGCCACCGCGACCCCCGCGGTCGGTGCCCTGGCCTCCCCCGTGCCCGCCGAGACGCTCCAGCTGGAGAAGTCCGGGCCCGGCCGGAAGGGGTGGACGGCGGCGATCGCCCTCGGGGCGCTCGGGTTGATTGGCGCCACCGCCGGAGTCACCGCGTTCCTGATGAATCAGCCGCCCGAGCACCCGCCCCGGCCCACGTGGGCCGACGAAGGGCCAGGGCCCAATGGGCCTCCGCGACCGCCTCCCCCGGGCATGGGACCTCCGCCTCACGGAATGCGTCCCCCGCCACCCGGAATGGGGCCTCCTCACGGAGAGGGCGGACCGATGCCCGGGGGTCCCCAGCCCGTGGCCAAAGCGCCCCAGGTTCCCGACGCGGTCGCCGCCCCCGAGCCGCCCGCCACACCCGCGGGGCCCGAGGACGCGGGGGATTCCGCCGAACCCGAGGTGGAGGCCGAAGCGGAGGCCGAGGCGGCGCAGCAGGCGAAGCCCAAGCCGTCCGAGTCACACGCTCGTCCGCAGAAGCTCGTGCCCGCGGAGCAGGTGGCGGTGATGCGGAAGGTTGCTCGCAGCGACTATTACAGGATCCCCGAGGGGCAGTCCGCGGGGCTCTCCAAGGAGATGGTTCTCCAGGTGGTGGCGGCGCCAACGAAGGATGGCAAGGCCCGCCTGGTGGGTGAGGCCACCGTGGTGGTGGTGAAGGACCGGACCGCCATGGTTCTGCCCGACGCGCGTGTGCGTCAAGCGGGCAAGGTCAGTCTCCTCGCGGTGCTCCCCAGGACTTCCACCGAGGCGCCCCAGGCCGATACCACGACGCCGCCCGCGGAAGTGGCTCCCGCGCCGCCTCCCGCCCCCAAGCAACTGAATGGCCGCGTCGTGCCCAAGAGCATTGGCTTCTTCGTTCATGGTCTCGAGGTGACCAACTCGGACTCCTTCACCTGGAACGACTGCATCCTCGTCGCCCGGGGCCGTGACGTGTACAGGCTGGGCGGCATGGCCTCTGGGACGGTCCGGGAGATTCCGCTGTCGGGGTTCGAGACGGGCGTTCGGGGTGTTGCCTACGTGAAGAAGGACCGGGTGCGCATCATCTGCGCCGAGGGGGAGAAGGAGGTCCCCGTGAAGCTGTGAGGCTCAGAAGCTGCCGGTGAGCTGCAGTGTGAAGGTGCGGCCGTACTGGGGCACGGGCGCGGCGGCGCGCTCGGTGCCGAGCGACAGGGCGTAGCGGGTGTCGAGCAGGTTCTGCACGCCAGCGAAGTAGCGCAGGCGCTGGAACTCGCCGGACAGGCCCACGCTCAGCAGCAGGGCCTCGCCGTTCTCCTCATCCCCCTGCGTCGTGCCGCCCCGGGCGCTCTGGTAGGTGGCCTGGGTGGCCAGGCGCAGGTCCCCGGTCCCCAACGGCAGCAGCAGCCGTCCGGACGCCAGGTGCGCGGGGGCGGAGGCCACCACCTCCTCCGAGGCATTCTGGAGGGTGACGAAGGAGTAGGTCAGGTCCACCATCAGGTTGCGGCCCGGCTGCCAGTGCAGACCGGCTTCCGCGCCCCAGGCGAGCGTCTCACCGGGCCGGTTGCTGAAGACGAGGCACTCCATGGTACCGCTCGGGCTGCCGCACCGGGGCGGCCCTGGCTGCTGCTCCAGCACCACCAGGTTGGAGATGCGGTTGTGGTAGCCGGCCACGGTCAGGCGCAGCTCGTCCGTCAGGTTGTGCGCGTGCTCGAGCTCCAGGGTGGTGATGGTCTCCGGCTCCAGCTTGCCGGCGGCCGCCTGGGTGACGCCGCCATCGTTGTAGTCGAGCTCGTAGGCGTTGGGCGCGCGGAAGGCGCGGCCGGCCACCAGCTTGGTGAGGCCCTTGTCGTAGGGGCGGGCGATGAGGGCCAGCCGGGGGGTGAGCGGCGTCGCGTCCAGGTCGAGGTACTTGTCCAGGCGCAGGCCCGCCGAGAGCGTCAGCCGCGGGTGCAGGCGCCACTCGTCCAGCAGGTAGGTGGAGAGCAGCACGCGGCTGCGGCTGATGAGCGGTGCATCACCGTTCTCGGGGCCGAAGCTCTCCTGCTCCACGCGCAGCTGGCTCTGTCCCTCCAGGCCCACGGTGAGGCGATGGGTGTCGGAGAGGTGGAAGAGGAAGCGGGCCTCGGCGCTGAGCCAGTCGGCACGGCCGGCGTCGGTGTCCCGCCGCAGGCTGTTGTCCGGCTGCCTGTACATCCAATAACCCCGGTAGCGGCTGGCGTCATAGGCGCCGCGCAGCGACAGACTCACCCGCTCGCCGAGGGACTTCTCGTAGCGCACCTCGGCGAAGCCGCGCAGATCCTCCACCTGGGTGCCCTCGACGCCCAGCACCGTGCCATAGGGGCCGGAGGGAATCTGCTTCCGCCGGCCGTGGAACTGCGCCTGCAAGGAGAATCCCCCGAGGCGGGCCCGCACCGAGGCGGTGGCGGCGCGCTCCCCGTCCAACCCCTGCACCAGCGGCAGGCCCCCCCCCAGTGCGGTCACCTCCGCGCCCTGCGTGTTCACCCCCGCCAGGGACACCAGGGCCGAGTCGCGCCCGTTGTCCCACGCCGCCGTGCCGTGCAGCCGCGTGGTGCCCAGCGCCTCCACCGCCGCCGTGGCCTCCACCTTCTTGTCCAGGCCCAGCGACTCGCGCGGCACCACGTTGATGACGGCGAAGAAGGCGCCCGTTCCGTAGAGCGCGCTGCCCGGGCCGCGCACCACCTCGATACGGTCCACCTCCTCCAGGTCCACCGACAAGTCCCGTGCCGAGTAGCCCTGACCGGCCCACACGTCGTTGACGGAGTGGCCGTCCCAGAGGATGAGGATGCGGGTGTTGAAGTCTCCCGGGGGCGCGAAGCCGCGCACGCCCAGGTACGTGTAGGAGCGGTCATTGGAGATGAAGAAGCCGCGCACGGCCGCCAGCGCCTCGGCCACCGTGGTGTAGCCGAAGGCGCGCAGCTCCTCCTGGGAGAGGACGGTGGTGGAGGCGGGGGCCTCGTCCACCGAGAGCAGGCTCTTGGAGGCGGCGCGCACCTTCGGCGGCTCGTAGCGCAGGTCCGCGTGGAATTTCGTGTCCTGGTCGGCCACCACCGTCACCCGCTGGCGCACGGGGCGCACGTCCGGGCTCTCCACCTCCAGGGTGTGCTCGCCCTCGGGGAGCGTCACGACGGTGGGGGTGAAGCCCGTGGATTGGCCGTCCACGCGCACCGAGGCGTTGTCGCGGTTGGCGGTGATGATGACGCGGCCGGTGGGCCTCTCCTGCGGGCGCAGCGACACCTGCAGGGGGATGCGTCCATCCGCGGGCACGTCCACCAGCATCTGCGCCGAAGCGTGGCCGGGGGCCTTCACGTGCAGCACGTGCCGGCCGGGGGTGAGGACCAGCGTCCCGGGGACCCGCCCCACCACGGGGCCCTCCTGGGACTCGTATACCTCCGCGCCCTCGGGGGTGCCGGTGAGCTCCACCGTGCCGGTGATGAGCTCCAGCTTGAACTCCTGCGTGGCGGAGCGGCCCCGCGCCACGTAGACGGTCTCCTCCGCGCGGCGGTAACCCTCCTTGCGCACCATCACCTTGTGGCGCCCGGGCGTCAGGGCGAGCGTCTGCGGCGAGAGCCCGCGGATGCCCAGGTCCTCGCGGTCCACGAGCACCTCGGCCCCCGGCGGCTCCGTGGTGACGCGCACCAGGGCCACCTTGGGACGCAGCCGCTCCAGCGCGCGGCGCACCTCCGCCTCGTCCGAGTTGCTCAGCCGCTCCTGGGCCAGGTCGTTGTAGTAGCGGTAGGCCTCGTTGTAGCGGGTGAGCGCCTCGTAGCAGCGGGCGATGTTGAAGAGGACGTTGCGGTTGGGCACCAGCCGGTAGCTGGTGAAGTAGGAGCGCAGCGCTTCCACGTAGTGGCCCTGCGCGTACGCCTCGTTGCCCACCTCGAAGGCCACGTCCGCTTCATCCGCGGTGTTGTTGGCCCGCGCGGCCGTGGGCAGGAGCAGCAGCGACAGGAGGAAGAAGCCGAGACGGAGCACTCGCATGGCGGCCGCCATTCTTCCACGTCAGCGCCCCAGGTCCACCCGAGCGCCTCCAGGAGGGCTGGCGAGCGGACAGCTCAGCCCCCCAGCGCCGCCGCCAGGGCCCGCGCCGCCGCCTCCAGCTCCGCTTCCGGGCGCATGTCTCCCGGCGTCCCCTCGAACGCTCCCCGTCCCCACAGCCGCTGGGGCGTGTCCCGGTAGCGCGGCACCAGGTGCAGGTGGAAATGGCGCAACACGTCACCCATGGCGAAGGCGTAGGCGTGCTCCGCGCCCAGCACCTCGCGCTGCGCCCGCATCACCCGCGCGGCGAAGGGGCCCAGCTCCCGTGCCGCCTCGTCGTCCAGGTCGTACAGCGCGCGCGCGTGCCGCACGCTGGTGAGCACCACCCAGCCGGGCAGGGGACTCGGCGAGGCCACGCCATGCAGCACCAGCCCCGCCGAGCGGGCGAGCACTCCTCCCACGGGCCGGGTGCTTCCTCCCACGATGGCGCAGCCCAGACAGGGCGCATTCACATCCACGTCGCTCATGGCCCCCACGCTACCACCCGGCCCTCGCGGAAATGTCCGCCCCCGTTGCACCCTACCCGGTGCGTCCGTGCTGGACGTCCAACCGTGCCCTTCTTGACGCAGGCAGCCCGGTCGGAGACTGTCATGCCGCCGCCCCTCGCGGGCTGAAACCCGGCTGAAACTCCAAGCATTCAAGGTGGGAAGATGAAGAAGCATTGGGCAATCGTGCTGCCGCTCCTGGTCGTCGGATGCACGCCGGAGGACAAGGATGGGGATGGCATCGCCGACGGGGTCCGCGAGCCGGACTCCGTGTCGGTGGTGGTCCCGGCCACCCCCCAGGGGACGGTCTCCGGCCAGGTGCTCAACACCCGGATGGAGCCGCTCGCGGACGCCAAGGTGAAGCTCACCATCGGCAGCGCCACGGCGGAGAAGCCCTTCGAGACGGTGACGGACGCCTCGGGCAACTTCCTCCTCACCCAGGTGCCGGCCGGCTCCGAGGTGCTGGTGACCCTCGGCAAGGAGGGCCACGCCACGCTGCGCGCCAGCGCCCTGGTGCCCTCCCACGCCGGCAACATCCCCATCAACAACGGCAACGCCAACATCGGCGCCGTGGCCCTCGCCGAGACGAAGAGCAGCGTGAGCTTCTCGCTCGTCACGCCCTCGGGCTACCCCGCCCGCGGCGCCAAGGCGTACGTCGAGGCCGTCCCCGCCGGCACCATCGCCTTCAACGGCGGCACGGTCTCGGCCCTCGGCTCCGTGGTGGTCGCCGCCGAGGCGGACGCCATGGGCGTCGTCACCTTCGCCAACGTCCCCTCTCCTGCGGAGCTCGCGCGCATTGGCGGCGTGGGGGCGGCCGCGGGTGGCTACCGCGTCTGGGTGGATCCGGTGGACTACAACAGTGACGGCATCTTCGACGCCGGGGGCTATTCGCAGAAGATCGACGCCTCGACGCTGATGGTGAGCGGCGGCTCGCAGATGCTGCGGCTGCCGGCCCCGCGCAACGACGCCGGCGGCACGGGCACCCCGGGCTTCCAGCTCGTGGCCACCAACGTCCCCAGCCTCAACTACGTGAAGCTGGCGGATGCGGATGTCAACAAGCCCGCCATGGAGCTGCAGAAGAAGCCCCTGCGCAACCTGGTCCGGCCCGGCGAGCCCATCTACCTGGGCTTCAGCCAGCCCGTGGCGCGCGAGTCGCTGCTGGCGCTCGTGACCGACGAGTACGGCCGCGAGAAGTACGACGTCATCGTCACGGCGAGCGCCGCCGGGGACGTCTACACGCTCATGCCCCCCGCCTCCATCGTCCAGGGCGTGGAGTACAACATCATCCTGCGCGCCACCTCGGCGTACGACGGCACCGTGCGCACCTGGAAGGGCTACTTCATCAGCGGAGACCCCCGGACGCCCCGGCCGCTGCAGCTCGCCACCGCCGTCTACAAGGATGGCGCCACCGGTACCGTGGGCACCCTGGATCCGGGCGAGTGCATCATCATCAGCTTCAGCCAGGCCGTGCTGCCCACGTCCGTGCTGCTCGACACCCTCGTCACCACGGGCGAGGCCAGCCCGCCGTCCTTCAAGGCGACGCCGGCTGCTCCGCCCTCCACCAACCCCTGCTTCACCGCCGAGTCGCCGACGAAGTACCCCATCGACTCCACGAACTTCAACGACGCCACCACCCGCTTCGTCTTCACCTACAGCGGCGCGGCCATCAACCTCACCACCAACACCGTCAAGGTGAAGGCGGATTTCACGAAGTTCCAGTCGGCGGACCTGTCCGCGTATTACGAGAGTGCCTGGGGCTCGCCCGTGTCCTCGAGCACCAGTCTCGAGGCGCCGCTGAGCAAGCTGTAGCGGGCTGTCGTCCGCCGCGAGCGGTGGAGGGCAGGCGTCCAGGCGGCACTGCGCGGCCTGGATACGCCAAGTCACCATCGCTGTGAGTGAAGTGTCCGGGCCACGACAGGATTTGTGGCCCGGATGCGCTTGGAGGCTGGCCGTCACGAGCGCATCCGCGAGGCCGTACATAGCATGGTGCGGCGTTCCCACCTTGTACGAAGGGCCTCGCGCCATGACCCTACCGCTCACGCAAACCCTCGAAAACAGGATGCATGACGGCGGCGAGCCGACCGAAGCGGCCAATACCGTCGAGCGCCGGCGCGTGCTGGTGGTCGACGATTTCGACGACGCCCGGGAGATGTATGCGGAGTACCTGGAATTTGTCGGCTTTCAGGTAGAAGTGGCCCGCAACGGCGTCGAGGCGGTGGAGAAGGCGCAGGGTGTCCTTCCGGACATCATCCTGATGGACCTGTCGCTGCCGGTGATGGATGGCTGGGAGGCCACGCGCCGGTTGAAGCAGGACCACCGCACCCGGGACATTCCGGTGATGGCGCTCAGCGGCCACGTGCTGGCGGGCAACGCGGAACAGGCCCGGCAGGCCGGGGCGGACGAGTTCGTCGCCAAGCCCTGCCTCCCGCAGGACCTGGAGGACCGCATCCGCCGGATGCTCAAGCCCAGCAAGTCGAAGAGCAGGCCCTAGCGAAGAACGGGGACGAACGCGCCCGTGGGCCCTCCGCCTGCAATCCGGTCCAACGTCGACGGGTGGACTCCGCCCGAGGCGTTCGACGAGTACCGCCTGGTGCGCCTCATCGGTCATGGCGCGACGGGACGCGTGTACCTCGCGCATGACACGCTGCTCGACCGGCCGGTGGCGGTGAAGTTCGTGCGCGCGCTGGGGGCTGGCGCGCTCGCCCGTTTCCTCGTGGAGGCCCGGGCCGCGGCGCGTGTCCAGCACCCCCACGTCGTCACCCTCTACCGGGTGGGGCAGCTGGAGAACCACCCGTACCTCATCTCCGAGTTCATCCGTGGCACCTCGCTGGACCGGTTGCCCCGGCCCATGCCGTGGGAGCGCGTGCTGGCGCTCGGCAGGGACCTGGCGCGGGGCCTGGGGGCCGCCCACCGGCGCGGCGTGCTGCACCGCGACATCAAACCCGCCAACGCCCTGCTCACCGAGACGGGCGAGGTGAAGCTGCTGGACTTCGGACTGGCCAAGCTGCTGGACGCGGATGCTCCCCGCGACGAGGACACGCCGCCCGACGTGCTCCCGGCTGCCCCTCCGGTCCTGCCGGAACTGGACGCCGACAGCGTGGCGGGCTCGCTCGACGGGGTGGACCTGCCGTCGCTGCCCGCGGGCACGCTGGTGGGCACGCCCTATTACATGTCCCCGGAGGCCTGGGCCGGGGAGGAGCTCACCGCGCGCAGTGACGTGTACTCGCTGGGGCTGGTGCTCTACGAGCTGTGCGCCGGCCGCGGCCCCTTCCGGCACGTGCCCCTCAAGGAGCTCTCCCACGCGGTGCGCACGCAGGACGCGCGGCCGCTGGCCGAAGCCGTACCGGGCGTGGACACGGACTTCGCGGCCGTGGTGGACCGGTGCCTGCGCCGGGCCCCCGAGGAGCGCTTCGCCTCCGCCGTGCCGCTGCTGGATGCGCTGGAACTGCTGTCCCGTGACGAGTGGGCGGGCGCCGTGCCCGAGGGCAATCCCTACCGCGGCCTCCAGGCCTTCGAGGCCGAGCACCGCGCCCTCTTCTTCGGCCGACGGCGGGAGCAGCGCGAGGTGATGAACCGGCTCCGGGCCGAGCCTTTCGTGCTCGTCGCCGGGGACTCGGGCGTGGGCAAGTCCTCGCTGTGTCTCGCGGGCGTGCTGCCCCGGGTGACCGATGGGGCGTTGGAGGACGGGCGGCGCTGGCGCGGGGTGCGGCTGATTCCGGGACGGCGTCCCGCGGCCGCGCTCGCCGCCGCGTTGGCTCCCGTGCTGGGTGCCGACGAGGAGGGGCTGGTGGCCTCCCTGCGCTCGGACCCCACGGGCCTGGCGCGCCGGCTGCGGGCCTGGCTCGGCGCGGAGCAGGGGCTCGCCCTCTACGTGGACCAGCTGGAGGAGCTGGTGACGCTGGCGGGAGACGCCGAGGCCGCGCAGGCGGGGCTCGCGCTCGGGGGACTGGCCGAGGGCGTGTCCGGCGTGCGTCTGCTGGCCACCTGCCGCAGTGACTTCCTCACCCGGCTCACGGCGGTGCCGGGCCTGGGCGCGATGGTGCCCGGGGCCCTGTACCTGCTGCGGGCGCTCGGCCCGGAGGAGATTCGCGAGGCGGTGGTGGGCCCGGCGCGGGTGACGGACGTGCGCTTCGAGTCCGAGGCCCTGGTGGATGCGCTGGTGGCCTCGGCCGCCGGGGGCGGGCTGCCGCTGCTGCAGTTCGCGCTCGCCGAGCTGTGGGAGGCGCGCGACGAGGGGGCGGGCCTCATCACCCAGGCCGCGCTGGACGGGCTGGGCGGCGTGGCGGGCGCGCTGGCCATGCACGCGGACGCGGCCGTGGCGCGCCTGCTGCCGGATCAACGTACGGCCGCGCGGGGCGTGCTGCTGCGCCTCATCACCGCGGAGGGCACCCGGGCGCGCAAGACGGACCGGGAGCTGGTGGGCGATGACCCGCACCACCGCGCGGTGCTGGAGGCGCTGGTGCGCGCGCGCCTGCTGGTGGCGCGGGAGGTGGACGGTGGCACCTCGTATGAAGTGGCCCACGAGGCGCTGCTGACGGGGTGGGGCACCCTGGCGCGCTGGCTGGCCGAGGCCGCCGAGCTGCGCGAGGTGCAGGCCCGGCTGGAGGCGGACTCCGCCCACTGGGAGCGCGTGGGCCATGTGCGGGACATGCTGTGGAGCTCCCGGCAGCTGGCCGAGGCCGCGCCGCTGGACCGGGAGCAGCTCACCCGCCGCGAGCTGGCCTTCCTGGAGGCCTCGCGCCGCACGGTGGTGCGCAGCCGCCGCATGCGCCAGGCGCTCGCCGTGGGCTTCGTCCTGTCGCTGGTGCTCGTCTACGCGGGCCTGCGGATGCACGAGGCCGCGGTGCGCGACAGCGCCGTGCGCGGCTGGCTGGCCGAGGCCGCCGCCGCCATGAGCGAGGTGCGGCGCGAGCGCACCGCCTTCTCCGCCGCGCGCGAGGAGGCGCTGGGCCACTACGACGCCGGCCGCAAGGAGCAGGGCGACACGGCCTGGGCGCGCACCACGCTCGCGGAGGCCGTGCTGCACCGGCGCCTGGACGAGGCGGGGGACCATCTGGAGCACGCGCTGGTGTTGGACCCCATGCGCGAGGACGTCCGCGCCGCCCTGGCCGACTTCCTCCTCGAGCGCGCCTTCCACGCCGAGCAGGCGCTGGAGACGAGTGAGCTGACGGCGCTGCTGCAGCGGCTGCGGCTGTATGACACGACGGGCGAGCGCTGGCGGCGCTGGACGTCTCCCGCGCTCGTCACCCTGGAGCTCTCCGTCCCCGGTGCGGTGCTGGAACTGCGGCCCGCGACGCGCGACGTGGAGGGCCGGGAGCACATCGGCGAGCCGGTGCCCATGCCGCCTTTGCCCTGGGTGGACGTGGCGGTACCTCCGGGAGACTGGCGGCTGACGGTGCGTGCCCCGGGTCACGAGCCCGCGCTCGTCCCGCTGCGCCTGGCGCGAGGGGAGCGCCGGCACCTGGCTCCACCGCTGTTGCGCCAGGGAGAGCTGCCCTCGGGCTTCGTCTACGTTCCCCCGGGACGCGTGCTCTTCGGCAGCGCGGCGGATGCGAGCGTGCGCGGCTTCTTCAACGCCGTGCCCCTGCACGCCAAGGAGACGGCGGGCTTCCTCATCGCCCGCCAGGAGACGACGTACACGGAGTGGCTCTCCTTCCTGGAGTCGCTGCCCGCGGCCGAGCGCACGCGCCGTCAGCCGCGCACGAGCACCACCTACCACGGCATGCTGCGGCTGGCGCGGGAGCGCGGTGTGTGGACGTTGCGCTTCCAGCCCGGCGGCGTGCCCTACACCGTGCGGCTGGGCGAGCGGCTGCGCTACGCGAAGCGGGACCGGCGGGTGGAGCAGGACTGGACGCGCTTCCCCGTCACCGGCATCTCCTTCGAGGACGCGGAGGCCTACGCGGCGTGGTTGGACAAGACGGGCCGGGTGCCGGGCGCCCGGCTGTGCACGGAGCTGGAGTGGGAGCGCGCCGCTCGAGGCGAGGACGGCCGCGAGTTCCCCCACGGCGACTCGCTCGCCCCGGACGACGCCAACGTGGACTTCACCTACGGCAAGGAGCCCGGGGGCTTCGGCCCCGACGAGGTGGGCGCGCACCCGGCCTCCCGCAGCCCCTTCGGCGTGGACGACCTGGCCGGCAACGCATGGGAGTGGACGCGCTCGTCGCTGGAGTCCGGGGGCGTGGTGGCTCGCGGCGGCTCCTATTACTTCGCCCCCGCCTCGGCGCGCCTGGCCAACCGCGAGATGCCCGAGCGCACCCTGCGCAACATCACCGTGGGCTTCCGCCTGTGCGCCGACCTGCCCTCCGGGGCGGCTTCCCCTCGGAAGTAGCACCGCCGGGTGCCTGCCGCGAGTGACGTCTCCTGGACGTTGCAAGTGCCTGGAGACGACATGTGTGGCTTGCCGTGTGGATGACCACTGCACACCGTCCGCCCGTCTCGGGGACGGAGTCACAGAGGGGTGGGGCCATGCGAGCAAGCAGGTGGTGCCAGGTCGTGTTGGCGGCCGTGGGCGTGGTGGCGTGTGGAGGCGAGGCGCCGGTGCGGCCGGATGCTCCCCTGGGAGAGACCGATGCGTCGCTGAGCGCACGCAATGGCGCGAACCTCAATGGCGCCAACCTCAACGGCTCGGACCTGAACGGCTCGGACCTGAACGGGAGTGATCTCAACGGCTCGGATCTCAACGGCCAGGCGCTCTCGGGGATGCTGGTGTCGGTGGAGTTCGCGGGCGCGTGGTTCGAGAACGGGCAGCAGACGTCCTGGCCGGGCCAGGGGCCCACGTTGCAGCAGGCGAGCCTCGAGGAGGTGTGGCTGGAGGGCTCCACCTTCCATGGCTGGTACGACGGGCGGCACCTCTTCGGACAGGACTTCGTGCAGGCGCGCTTCCTGGGCAACCTGGGGGATGAGAGCCAGGTGGAGCTGCGCGTGGACTCGGCGGCGCAGGGCGAGGGCGCGAACGCGGACGTGTGGCGGTACCTGGTGTCGTTCCGCTCTCCGCTGGACGGACAGTGGCGCCCCATCTGCCTCGACGCGAGCGGACAGCCGGCGGCGGCCATCGCCGTGGACGGGTATTGGGACTACCGGCAGGGGCTGCCGGGCGTGGGCGGCAGGAAGTATGACGATGCGCGCGTCTTCACCTTCGCGTGCGAGGGCGCGGCGATCGCGAAGTGCATCCGCTTCGGGTACAAGCCGTGGGCGAGCGTCGGAGGCGTGAGCCTGGCGGCGCACCACCAGGCGTGCACGCGCCTCATCCGCGCGGACTACTGCGGTGACGGCACCTCGCACACCGTGAACGGGCAGTGGGTGAACGTCTACGACGCGGTGGGCGTGCAGCAGGACACGGAGACGTGGGGCCTGGAGGCGGAGTGGGGCACCGACGGGGCGCTCTGCTTCACGGACAACAACCGGGCCCATGCGCCCGTGTCGTGCCCGGACGCTCCGAAGAAGGCGCAGTGCGGAACGGCCGAGGCCTTCTCCTCCGGCACGCTGCTGCAGAGCGAGACGCCCTACTAGCGTCCCGCCGGCCCCACCGCCCCACGTGACCCTCCACCCAGCACGCGGCGACGTGCTGGTGGAAGACGCGCTCACTCCCGGTGGATACGGGCCTGCTGGGGCGGAAGTTTTCGCGTGTCACCGTCGTGTTTCCCCACGTTCGACTCCGCAGGTGGGGAACACGCGCCCTCTCGCGCGAGTGGGCTCGGAGGTATAAGAGCGCTCCTTCAACCCAAGGAGCCTCGAATGCGCATGCATTGGTGTCTCGTCCTGCTGGTTCCGTTGGTCGGTTGCGTCTCCCAGAAGGCGTTCGACTCGAAGTCCCAGGAGGCGCTCAACCTCAAGCAGCAGTACGACGAGCAACAGGAGCAGATGAAGGCCCTGGAGCAGAAGCTCGGAGAGACCAAGGCCGCGGCCGAGAAGGCCCAGAAGGAGAACGCGGAGCTGGAGTCCTCGCTCGCCAACAGTGACGCGGAGCGCCGCGCGCTGCGCAAGCGCGTGGACGAGCTCTCGGACCTCAACAAGGAGCTGTCTCGGAACACCGAGAAGCTCGAGGCGGCCAAGGAGGCACTCGAGAAGAAGTCCAGCGAGTACGAGAACCTGGCCAGGAGCCTCAAGGAGGAGATCAAGACCGGGAAGATCGAGCTGTCCGAGCTGAAGGGCCGGATGGTGGTGAAGATGAAGGACAAGATCCTCTTCTCCTCGGGCAGCACGAAGCTCAACAAGGAGGGCCAGGAGGCGCTGGCGAAGGTGGCGCAGGCGCTCAAGGACGTGGAGGGGAAGCTCATCCGGGTCGAGGGCCACACGGACAACGTGCCGGTGCCGTCGGACGCGAAGACGGAGTTCGACTCGAACTGGGAGCTGTCCACCACGCGCGCGCTCGTCGTCGTGAAGCTGCTGCAGGAGCAGGGCGTGCCGCCCACGATGCTCTCCGCGCTGGGCTATGGCGAGTACCAGCCCATCGCCTCCAACCAGACGGCGGAGGGACGGAGCCTGAACCGGCGCATCGAGATCGTCCTCGCCCCCGCCGAGCAGGCCCCGTCCGCCGTGGTGGCCGCCTCGGTGAAGAAGGCCCCGGCTTCGGCACCCGCGCCCGCGGTGAAGCCGGCCTCCGGCACCAGGCCCGCCCCGAAGAAGAAGTAGCGGCGCTGACGAAGCAGCAGCGGCTCCGCGGACAGAACACCGCGAACGCGGACACGGAACGCGGACACATCCCCTCTCCCTCCGGGAGAGGGACGGGGTGAGGGTATCCGGATCCCGGGTTCAGGATGCGAGGGGTTCCCGGATATAACCCGATACCCTCACCCCCACCCTCTCCCGAGGGGAGAGGGAGATCTGAACCCGAGATGCGTCCGTTGCACTGTGTCCTGCTCGTGCTCCTCGTGGGCTCCGCTTCCCGAGCAGGAGAGCCGCCCACGGAGAGCGCGGCCCCGCTCACCTTCGAATCCACCGAGCTGAAGGAGCTCGCGGGCACGTGGGGCGAGCCGTTCCGCGCGCTCATGGTGATGCCCGGGGTGAGCCACGTCGTCTCCGGGGCGAGCCTGCCCGTGGTGCGTGGCGCGGCTCCCTCGTCCACGGGCTTCTACCTGGACGGCGTGCGCGTGCCCCAGCTCCACCACCTGTGGGTCGGCCCTTCCACGGTGCACCCCGCGCTCGTCTCCGGGCTCGACTTCCACCGGGGACCCGCTCCCGCGCGATTCGGCCGGGAGCTCGGTGGCACCGTGAACGCGCGGCTCCTCCCGCCGAGCACCGGCACCGTGCACGCGATGGGCTCTCTCGATCTGTTCAACGTGGGGGTGCTCACCCAGGTGCCCATCGCCGCCACGGGTACGGAGCTCACCCTCGCCGGCCGCTTCGGCTATACGCCGTGGCTCGCCGCGGCGGTCATCAACGGCACGCGCGGCACGCCGGGCCCGGACCTGGTGCTCGGGCTCTTCGACTACCAGGCGCGCGTCACCCAGGCCGTGGGCGAGGGCTCCCTGCGCCTGTTCGCCCTCGGTGCGTCGGATGACGCGGGCCTGAGCGGCCCGGGGGAGGTGGTGCGGTTGGGCACGGCCTTCCACCGCGTGGATCTCCGCTTCACGCACCCGCTGGGCGCGGGCGAGGCCGAGGCCGCCATCACCTGGGGCCAGGACACGCTGGGCGCGACCGGCGGAGGCTCCGTCTCTCGTGTCACCGTGGGCCTCTCCGAGCAGACGCTCGGGGCGCGCATGGCGTGGCGGGCCGCGCTGTCGCCGGGGCTCGCGGTGGAGGCGGGCGCGGACGTGGAGCGCCGGAGCGCCGGCGTGACGCAGTCCACCACCTTCCGCCCGGGCGAGGCCGATGACCCCCACCGGCCCACCGTCACCACGGGAGGCCCACAGTCCCTCGCGCGTGCCACGCTCGCGGGAGCGTACGCACAGGCCACGTGGACCCAGGGCCCGTGGCGGCTCACCCCGGGCCTGCGCGTGGACGGCTACCTGTTGGCCCCCGCGCTGAACCAGGTGGTGGCCGAGCCCCGGCTGCACGCGCGGGCGGCGCTCTCGGAGACGGTGGGGCTGCGGCTGGGGGCGGGCCTGCTGCACCAGGCGCCGAACCACCTGCTCGACGTGCCGGGTGTGCAGACGGCGGCGCTGCGGTTGGGATTGCAGCGGGCGCTCCAGGTGGAGGCGGGCGCGGACGTGCGAGGACCCGCGGGCTTCACCTTCGGCGCGGACGTGTTCGTGCACCCGCTGCTGCGCACGGTGGAGCTGGACGTGCTGTCCTTCGACATGCTCGCGGACGACCCGGTGGCGCGAGGGCGGGAGCGCACGGCGGAGGGCCACGGCTACGGCGTGGAGCTGCTGGCCCGGCGGCCGTTGTCGGAGCGCTGGTCGCTGCTCGCCTCGTACACCTTCCAGCGGCGCACGTTGAACACGCGCGTGGAGCGGCGGGACGAGGCGGGGCAGGTGGTGGGGACGGAGGTGTTGCCCCTGGCCTCGGCGCTCGAGCAACAGCACGTGCTCAACGCGGCCGTCACCGTGAAGCTGCCCTGGGGCCTCACGGTGGGCACCACGCTGCACTACAACACCGGAGCGCCCGAGGCGGGGGGCCTGCTCTTCTCGTACACGCAGCGCGAGGGGGTGGACCCGGTGCGGGGCACGGCGCGCTGGGTGCCGGTGGACCGGGACGGGGTGACGCGCCTGCCCGGCTACTTCCGGGTGGACGGCCGCGTGTCGAAGACTGGCACGTGGGGGCCTCTTTCCGTGGAGGCGTGGCTGGACGTCTTCAACCTCTCGCTGACGCGGGAGACGTTCCGCTACAGCTACGGGACGGAGAAGGGCCGGCTGGTGCGCAAGCCCTTCGCGCTGCCTCCCGTGACACTCCCATCGCTGGGCATCCAGGCACGCTACTGACCGTCACGAACGCCTCGCCTGGTGCCAGAGTCGTAGATTACCCTGCGAACCCTTGAGGCTGTTCGAAGCCGGTGGGAGCGAAGCATGAGAGTGGAAGCCATGGGGATGAGTTCGAGTCTCGGTCCTGTGGCAACTGCCGCTGCTGCGTTTCGAGCGGGCATCGTCCGGCCGAAGCCCTCGGCGGATGTCGCCACCTTCGCTCCGGGCGACAGCGAGCCCCAGCCTGTTACCGTCTACGAGTTGCCGGGATCGACCTTCGGTTTCTCGGGTGTTGGTCGGCTCGTCTCCATTGCCATGGATGCCCTTGAAGATCTGGCAACGTACGTTCCATTGCAGACGATCGGACAGGAGGCCGGAGTCTTCCTTGCCTTGCCCGACTTCTCCAATGGCATGGGACCCCAAGAGGCTGCGGCTGCCGCGGAGCGGTTGGGACGCCAGGTGCTGGGGCGGGCACTGGACGGGCTCGGCGTGTGCTGGCCCGAGGACCGGTGGTGCTTCTTCACGGGAGGCTCCGCTGGCTTCGCGCTCGCTCTTGAGGCCGCGCGTCGTGAGATGGAGCGCCGTTCCCTGGAGACGTGCATCGTGGGCGGGCTCGACTCGCTGGTGGACCCGGAGCACCTCCGGTATTTGTTGGGAGATCGTCGGCTCAAGACAGCGGACAATCCGGTCGGGCTCCTCCCCGGTGAAGCGGGTGCCCTGCTGGTGCTCCGCTCCCGCCGGTCAGTCCGCAAGTCCGAGGCGACTCCAGCTATCGAATTCACCTCCGTCCATATCGCGCATGAGCCCAACTCCCTGGGGACCGGCCGCCGCCCGGATGGCAGGGTGCTCTCCTCATGTGTTCAGGCCGTGCTCAGGGCTTCTTTCGCTGGGGACAGCAAGGTTCTCCTCGTGTCCGATCTCAACGGGGAGGAACGACGGGCCTGGGAGTGGGGCAACGCGTTGGTGCATTTGAAGGCGAGTGGTGCCTTGCATGGGGAAGAACCGGTTTGGGTTCCGGCGACAGGCTTCGGGGATGTGGGGGCCGCTGGAGGTGCGGTGGGGGCGTGTCTCTCGGTCCGTGCCTTCCTGCGTGGCTATGCCCTGGCTCGCCGGATCGTCGTCGTCTCGCAAGCAGACTCGGGAGAACGTGCTGCGTTCTCGCTGGTGGTGGGGGACATCCCAGGACGAGGAGGTCGAACATGACGGGCAACAGATCGGTGCCGTTCAAGACCCTCATGAATGGGTCTTACGAGCTATACGGGCAAGCCGTTGCCGATGGACGGCCCAACATTCGCGACTTCGGCTCCACGCCTGCCAGTTCGGGCGAGATGAAGCGCAATGCCGCGCGCAAGCAGCAGGTGAAGGACACCAAGGAGCGGCGTAAGGCGAAGGACAACGGTGCACAAGAGCCCGCGGGCCCGCATGCCAGCTCCCTGGATGAATACCGAGCCATCCTCGGCAAGGGCACTTACTACGCCCGCAGCGCCGCAAAATACATCCGCGCCAACCATGCCTCCGAATACAACGACTTCCCGCACCTGGGGCCCGTAGCCTTTCGCGCGGAGGTCTCGACCCAAGCGGGCCTTTCCCAACCGTCCAACTTCAACCCTGAATTCAGCGGTCAGCAGCAGCCCTACCGTTGGCAGGCCCATCACCTCATTCCGGGCGAGGCCTTCTATACGGAGGACTCCAACGGTGTGCCCATTTTCGACAATCCGGACAACTTCAAAGTCCTGCTGCAGACGCCCTACGACATCGACCATGGCCACAATCTGATCATCCTGCCGAGCGAAGCCTGGGCCGTTCCCGTGCACGCGCTGCTTCAGCACCCCAACAACCACAACAACTACACGAAGCAGGTCATGCGGAGGCTGAAGCGTATTGACTCTGACATTGATACCCTTCGTGGCAAGAACATGGGGCACGAGGCCATCGTCGCCGAGGTGTTCGAGGCCCTGAAGCGCTTGGAGGCCGATTTGTGGGTGGATCTCCTCGATGAGTCACGAGCAGCCGTTCGCGGCGCAGCGGAGGGGCATCGTTATGATGGGCCCTGGTGTCGCTGGAAGACTCAAGGGGGTAGGGAGTACATCTGGCCGGCGCTCTGGTAGCGCCGAGAGGAGGGATGCGTGAGCTTGTGGATATTGGGTGACAGCAACGACGGGGCCGTGCTCGATGCCTACCCGAGAAATGGCCCGGAAGGCTGGCGTTACTTGGAGTCCCATCGTCTTTCGCCCGAGTTTCCCACCGATGCGGTCATGGGTTTCTCGCCCAGCTTCCCGGATAGGCGAAAGGTCTACGATTTCGTCACCAGCATCCTGGATATCCGCATTGTCTCGGAGCGAGTCCGGCGCATCGTTCTCGAGCTGGCGCCGGACGATGTGGAGTTCCTGCCTGTCACGCTGGTGGATCATCAGCGTGAGGTGATATCTCGCGAGCACTTCATCATGAATGTGCTCAACTGGCGGGAGGTCATTGACCTCGAACGTTCGGATGTTCGGATGGGTGCTATCCTCAAGAGGGAAATCGATCGAGTGAGGAAGCTGGTACTCAAGGACAATCTGGAGGCAGGGGGGCCGAAGGTCTTCCGCCCCATGCATCTGCGCGTGAACACCATGATCGACGAGAGCGTTCACGCGGCCCTGGCGGGGTCTGACCTCACGGGTTGCAGTTTCTTCCCGGCCAATGGCTGGAATGGCAAGGGCACCTGAACGCGGACCTTGTTGTTACCGGCGGACCAGTAGGAATCCGTACCGGAGTGAGTATGGAAATCGATTTCGCACGACTCCGTGAGAACGCAGGGGCGGCGGCGCCGGTCCTCATCGCGCACATCGGCCCGGAGGGAGAGCGCGATTCCCTGGTGGAGCACGTGCGCGAACTGTGCCGCTGCTTCGTCAACATCGCCGCCGCCACGCTCCTGCTGGAGGGCCGCTCCCAACCGTTCTTCCTCAACCTCTGTCGAGCGGCGGAGAACTGGCGCCGCCTCCTCGTTCACCTCGATCGGCGGAACCTGCGACCGCCGCCTGCTTCCTGGGGTCTCATCCCGCTGTCGGGGGTGATCGCGGCGGGTCATTGGAGCCTCGCGGCGGAGGTCGCCGGGCGTCTGCCCGTGCAATGGCAGAAGGAGGAGGAATACGCGGTGGAGTTCGCCTGGGCCTCCACGTTGGGGGCGCTGGTGCTGCATGCGCAGCGCGGTGTGGATCCCAGCCCGCAGCTCGACAACCTGGCCCGCGCCGCTCGCGAGAACTGCTGGCTCGCGCTCGCGCAGGCACTGGTGGAGGCGGATTCGTCCGCCTTCGCGGACGCCTTCACGGACGCCCTGGCGGTGCACGAGGCCCGTACCGAGGCGCGGGCACGCAGCTTCACCACGCGCGAGGACCACTTCGCCGCGCATCGTTATTTGTGGTTCGAGGGGCTGGCCCTGCTCCGGCTGGCCCGGAAACGCGGGCTCGACATCCCCCATGTGCGCTACCGGTACTGCCCACCTCTGGCCCAGGTGCCGATGACGGAGCGCTACCAGGGCGACTGGGTCGCCGCCATTGGCGAGGCCATCGCCACCCAGGGCTGATTCCGAGGCGCCGCTACAGCTTCTCCTCGCAGACGAGGCACTCGGGGTCCTCCTCATCACCTTCCGAGGCGACGACGGGCCCCTGGATGAGCGGGAAGGGCGGCGTGTTCTTGTCGTTGTGCAGCATCAGGTCCATGGCGCGTGCCACGTTCTTGCCCTCGAACTTCACGTCGAAGGAGAAGTTGACGAACTCGGCCTTGCCCTTCGTCTTGCTGGAGGCCACACCGCCGCCCGCGGTCCCCGCCTCGTCTCCCGTGCTGGTGCTGAAGTTCGAGTCCTTCACGCACACCGGATTGCCCTTCACCGACACATTCTTCGTACCCTTGGCCGTGTCCGAGGACTGCGCGACGTTGGGGTAGGGGATGGGCACGGGCCCTCCCGGGCTGGGCGTCTTGCACACGTCTGGGAAGGCCGAGGTGACGCCGCCGCTGTCCTTGGTCACCACGGACATCTTGTTGACGCCGACATTGACGGGCATGGCTCTCTCCCTTGCGTGAGGCTTCAGTCTATCGCGCCAGGGCCCATGGCGCGAGCCGGAGCCTCGTGGAGCCCGGGCCGGTCAGCGCGCCTTCGGACGGGACACGCCCTCCGCCGTGATACGGATTCCGCGCACGTCGTGGAGCCCCTCGTCCAGCAGCACGTGTCCTCGCCACAGCAGCAGCACCTGGTGGGTGTCCGTATCGAGGATGACGGTGTCCAGGTGCATGTCGGGCGTCACGTCCTCGGCGCTCGCGCGCTCCACGGTGACGGAGGGGGCTTGTTGCCCGGGGAGCCGGAAGGTGAGTGGGCCCCTTGGCGAGACGTGGGTGAGGATGACGGGCTCGTTTCCTTTCAAGTATCCGGAGGCGACGAGACCCGGGGGCGCGGCGTTGAAGAAGCGTCGATCGAAGTCCTTGGGGAGCAGCGGCTTGCGTGTCTTGTCCCAGGCCTCGTCGTAGGTGCCCGCGTACGCCGCACGCGGCTGCCAGTGGGGCGAGGTGAAGCCGAAACCCGTCGGTGGCACCTTCTGGCCGAACTCCCGCAGCGGATGCTCCGGGTCCTCCAGGTTGGGCAGTCGCAGCCCTTCCTCGAAGTGGCGTGGGCTCACCCGGAAGCCCGTGCCCACGGGGTTGTGCGGCTCGAAGGAGTGCTTCCTCGGGTCCGGATCGCTCCGGTCCCAACCCCCAAAAGCCCGCTCCCAGATGAGGGGCATGCGCTCGAAGGGCAATGGCTTCGTCATGGCCACGCGGCCCATGCTCCGGAACCACGTGCGCTCGCCCACCACCCGGACGCTTTTCTTCAGAGGGCCCACCTGCATCGCCACCAACGTCTCGGCGCTTTCCCTGGGCGCGTACGCGGTGCCGATGAGCACCACGTCCGTGGCCAGCTTGATGAAGGCACACTCGGGTTCGTACTTGTCGCTGGACTCTCCCGGCTTGCCCCAGGGCTCTCCGCTCCACTTCACCGGCGCCTGCTCGGAGGCGAGCGCCAGCTTCGCGTCTCCGATGGAATAGGTGGCCTTCACCAACAGCAGGAGCAGCGGCCGCCCCTCTTCGTCCGCGAGGCCCATGAATTCGAAGACGAACGGTGTTTCATTTTCAATACCGGGGTGTCCCATAGGTGTGCGGGGACCTCACTGTAGCAGTGCCGTCGTCCCAAGAGCAGGCGTGCTGCCAGGGCCCGGCCTGGTACTCCAGTGTCACGCCACGAGCGCCTCACCTCCTTCTTGGCTTCTCGGGCTCCAGGGGCTGGCTGGTGTCGAACCAGACCAATCGCCGTCTGAGGATTCGCCGTCCCGACGGCACGGTCCTCCTCCTCTCACCCCTCGAGTGCGCACGTGGTCGAGCTGATGCTCCAGACGCGCGTCCCGGCACCGCGGCTGTTGGACTGGGTGGACCAGGCCATCCTCCACCTGCATGCCAACATCGGCGGGCAGACCGATGGCCGGCCGGACCCGCTGCTCCCCACGAAGGAGCAGGAGGCGTTCCTCCAACTCCTGTCCGGCTCGTCGGCCAGCGGGAAGATTCCCCGGCTCCGGATCGTGCTCGACGCCATCAAGGACGAGGAATGGGTGGAGAACCTGCGCTGCTGGCACAAGACGCAGTCCGTCCAGGAGGAGGTGGTGGACGTCCCGGCGCCCGCTCCAGGGCCGCGGCTCGAGCCTCGGGAGTCCACCGCCCGCGCTGCCCGCACGGGTGCCTCCGGGCGCTGGCTCGATGACGGAACGGGCGCGTCGACTGTTGCGTGAGGGCATCGGAGGGCATATCCGGGAACCTCCAGCTGGAGCGGAGGTGCGTCGGATGGAGCGCGCGGACACGGTGGTGGATCTCATCGGGCACGGTCGCGAGGGGGACCTCGCCATCGGAGCGCCGGGGCGGCCCGGGTTGACGCAGGGAGGCCTGAGGGAGCTCGCCCGGCACACCGTCACGGTGTTGAACGGCATGGGCCTGGGGCGCGAGGACCGGGTGGCGCTGGTGTTGCCCAACGGGCCGGAGATGGCGGCGGCCTTCGTCACCTTCGCCTGCGGCACCACCACCGCGCCGCTCAACCCGTCCTACCGGGCGGAGGAGTTCGACTTCTATCTCACCGACTTGAAGGCCCGGGCGCTCGTCCTGCTCGAGGGCATGGAGAGCCCGGCCCGCGCCGTGGCCGCCGCGCGAGGCATTCCCATCATCGAGCTGGTCCCCGACGCGAACGGGCCCGCGGGCCGCTTCACCTTGAAGCCGGAGCGGCCGCTCTCCGGCACTCCGGCGCGGGCGGGGTTCGCCAAGGCGGAGGATGTGGCGCTCGTGCTCCACACCTCGGGGACGACGGCACGGCCGAAGATCGTCCCCCTGAGCCACGCCAACGTCACGGCCTCCGCGGACCACATCGGCCAGACGCTGGAGCTGGGGCGCGAGGATGTCTGCCTCAACATCATGCCGCTGTTCCACATCCACGGCCTCATCGCGGCGGTGCTGGCGAGCCTGGCGGCGGGCGGCGGGGTGGTGTGCACGCCGGGCTTCAACGCGCTCAAGTTCTTCGGCTGGTTCGAGGAGGTGCGGCCGAGCTGGTACACGGCGGTGCCCACCATGCACCAGGCGATCCTCGGCCGAGCGAGCCGCAACACCGGGAGCATCCAGGCCGGGCGGTTGCGCCTCATCCGCTCGTCCTCCGCGTCGCTGCCGCCGCAGGTGATGGAGGAACTGGAGCGGGTGTTCGGCGTGCCGGTCATCGAGAGCTACGGCATGACGGAGGCCTCGCACCAGATGGCGTCGAATCCGCTGCCGCCGCGGCCGCGCCACGCGGGCTCGGTGGGCATCGCCGCGGGGCCCGAGGTCGCCATCATGGACGAGGCCGGAACCCTGCTGCCGCCGGGGGCACTCGGGGAGGTGGTCATCCGGGGGCGCAACGTCACGGCCGGTTACGAGAACAACCCCGAGGCCAACGCGAAGGCCTTCACGCGGGGCTGGTTCCGCACGGGAGACCAGGGGGTGCTCGACGAGGCGGGTTACCTGCGGCTCACCGGGCGGCTCAAGGAGATCATCAACCGGGGAGGCGAGAAGATCAGCCCGCTCGAGGTGGACACGGTGTTGATGGACCACCCGGCGGTGCAGCAGGTGGTGACGTTCGGCATGCCGCACCCGAAGCTGGGCGAGGAGGTGGCCGCCGCCGTGGTGCTGCGCGAGGGGGCGAGCGTGGGTGAGCGGGAGCTCCAGGACTTCGCCTCCGCGCGGCTGGCCGACTTCAAGGTGCCGAGGAAGATCGTCTTCCTCCCGGAGATTCCCAAGGGAGCGACGGGCAAGCTGCAGCGCATTGGCCTCGCCAAGCGATTGGGGCTCACGCCGTGAAGATCGCCATCTTCGGAGCGGGAGCGATGGGTGGGTTCATTGGCGTCCGGCTGGTGCAGGCGGGCGCGGACGTCACCTTCATCGCGCGGGGGACGCACCTGGCGGCGATGCGGGAGAAGGGCGTCACCCTGCGCAGCGGTGGCGAGAGTGTCACCGTCCGGCCGTTGTGCACCGATGACCCGGCGGAAGCGGGACCCCAGGACTACGTGCTCATCACGCTGAAGGCGCACTCGCTGCCGTCGGCGGCGGCACAGATGGTTCCGCTGCTGGGGCCCCAGACGGCGATCGTCACGGGCATCAACGGCGTGCCGTACTGGTACTTCCACGGACTCGAGGGGCCCTATCGGGACAGGCCGGTGGAGAGCGTGGACCCTGGGGGAAAGCTCTGGGAGACGCTGCACCCCTCGCGGGCGATTGGCGCGGTGCTCTATCCAGCGGCCGAGGTGGTGGAGCCTGGCGTCATCGAGCACACGTATGGGGACCGCGTCACGCTGGGCGAGCCCGATGGAAGCAAGAGTGCCCGAGTCGAGGCGCTGTCGAAGCTGTTGATTCGAGCGGGCCTGAAGGCGCCGGTGCGGCCGCGCATCCGTGACGAGCTGTGGGTGAAGCTCTGGGGCAACCTGGCCTTCAATCCGCTCTCGGCGCTGACGGGCGCGACGTTGGACACGCTGGCGACCCGGGGAGACCTGCGGACGGTGGCGCGCACCATGATGGTCGAGGCCCAGGCGGTCGCCGAGGCGCTCGGGGTGCGGTTTCCCATCGACGTGGACAAGAGAATTCAGGGAGCGGCGGAGGTGGGGGCACACAAGACGTCGATGCTGCAGGACCTGGAGCGAGGCCGGCCGATGGAGATCGACGCGCTGCTGGGGGCGGTGGTGGAGCTCGGCCAGCTCGTGGGGAAGCCGATGCCCGCGTGTGAGCTGGTGCTGACGCTGGTGCGCGAGCGCGCGCGGCAGGCGGGGTGCTATCCAGCCGCGGTGGAGCATGTCCGCTGAGTCAGCGCGGAACTTCCATGACCTTCAACGAACTTTCAGAGTTGCTGGAGAGCAACCTCACGAAGAGTTTTGGCCAGGGTGTGAGTGACGCGGAGATCGACACCGCCAGTGCTGAGCTGCAAGTAGAGCTGACCGGTGGTTACAGGCTCTTCTTGAAACGCTTCGGGTGGGGAGGCGTGGGATCCATCGAACTTTTCGGGCTTGGTGTGGATGTTCCGCCGTACTTGAGCCTGACGGAGATGACCAGGAGTGAGCGGGAGGAAATGAGTCCCGCGCTCCCCACGCATCTCATCCCTCTGATGAATGACGGGGGAGGCAATCTCTACTGCCTTGATTCCCGGGGAGCAGGAGAGCCTCCCGTGGTGTTCTGGGACCATACGGCCGGAGAACAGCAGGAGCCCGCTCGGGTGGCCTCTGACTTCACGACATGGCTGGCCGAGCGGGTCGAGCGGGAGATGGACGTGACGTGAGTGCGCGAGCGCGCGCGGCAGGCGGGGTGCTATCCAGCCGCGAGCCCGTAGGGCCGTGGACCAGGCCCAGGCTCGTTGCCGCCTCACCGCTCACGCCCTGCATGCGCATGATGAGGAGAGAGCGGGCACGCCGGGTTCTCATGTGCCCCTCGGAGTATCGGCCATGCAGGACCACATCGTGCTCGTCCCCGGCTTCGGCGGCTTCCAGGCGCTCGGTTCGTTGCGCTACTACCACGGGGTAACCCAGGCGCTCGGCTTCACTCCCCTGGTCTTGCACTACTTCCCCAACATCCCCACGGCGAGCGTTCAGTCGCGGGCCCGGCTGCTGCGGCGATGGCTCGGCGAGCTGCAGGAGCGGGGGGTGATCAGCCGCCAGGATGACATCCACCTCGTGGGCCACTCGACGGGTGGACTCGACATCCGGCAACTCCTCATCGACTACCGGCAAGATGAAGACGCGCACGGGGCCAGCGAGGACATGCTCGGGCAGATCCGTACCGTGCAATTCATCTCCACGCCCCAGCGCGGGACGAACCTGTCACACCGCTTCCGAGGCTTCCGGATTCCCTCGCCCGTTGCCCGGGTGTTGCCGCGCATGCTCTTCGAGACAACCCGCTCCCTTCGGTGCGTGGGCGCGAGTTTCCTGGGCCGGCGTCTCCAGCGCCTGTTCCCTCCCAGCAAGGGCTTGCCCGATTGGTTCGATGCCGTCATCCAGACGATGGTGGGCTTCGACTCCTCGAAGGATCCACTCGAGCGCGCGCTCGCACGGGGCTCGTACTTCGAGACGCTCCGCTGGCTGCTCGACATCGCCACCGATATCGCCGCCGTCTCCGACCTGGACCCCGTGTGGACCCGGGGCTCGCCCGTGAGCCCGGCACATCGGACGGCCACGAACGAGGAACAGGACTTCTTCAGCAGGAAGGACATCCACTGCGGTTCCATCGTGACCGTCGCCAGGCGCCCGGGGGCGAATGCTCGGGGGTTGTACAAGTTCGTGTACGGGCTGAACGCGCGCCGTCCCTGCCCGGAAATGGGTCGGGCCCAGTCCATCTCGTGGTTGCTGGAGCCGGAGAAGGAAGCGCGAAGACTGGTGCCCTCGGACAATGACGGCATCGTCAACAGCATCTCCATGGTGTGGCCGGATGCGAAATCCAGTTTCCTGGTGGAGGCGGACCACGCGGATGTCATCGGCCACTTCCGCTACGCCGAGCCGCCCCCGGGCGTGGCTCCGCGCTACTACCAGTACGATCTGCTGAGCTCGGGCTCGGACTTCGGTCCGAAGGAGTTCGAGGCCCTGTGGCGGAAGATCGCCGCCTTCACGAAGCACCGCACGTACCACACGGGCCGCCCTCCTCCGTCCGAGCAAGACATCCGCGAGCCCGGCGTGTCATGGGGCGAAGGCATGAGTTCCGTCACATGACGAGCAGACGGCACCTAATCAATGTCCAGGCTCCAGGTGCCCTCTTCCCAGTACTTCAGCGTCTGAGCGGCCAGGAAGGGGATCATGCCTGTTCCCTTGGCCGCCTCCTCCAGAACGGGCATGGCTTGCGCTGGCCGCTCGCTGAGCAGGTAGGTCGCTGCCTTGACGCGGACATCCATGCGTGGGTGAGTGAGTAGAGTTGCGAGTGCATCTCGTCCAGCATCGCCCTGGGCGCGGAGCTTCTTGAATGCGGCGATGTAGTGCCTGCTGTACTTCCTCCCGCCCGTACGGTCGCCGCGCCAGAGCGCATCCGTGTGCTCGGCCACGTTCCGGGCGAAGTCCTCCACGATGCTCTCCAGATCCATCACCAGACTCCATTTCTGACGTTCTCAATCGCCAGAAGGCCAAAAGCGCGATGCGAGCAGCACGGCCAAGGCAAGCGCGCCGAGCCGAGAACACCAGATGGGATGTGTGCGCTCACGTCGTTCATGGCGGTATTGACAGGAGCTGTGCAACGGCTGATGCGTTGGATCCGCTTGGCGTCTTCTTCTCCCGCGCGCCACCACGGCCAGCGCCAGCACACTCTCGCTCCAGCCCGGTGCCGAGCCACAACCACAGGCCTCCGGCTCCATCACCTGGGGCACCGGTCCTGGAATCCCACGCATGTCCGCGGTTCGCGCCACCCACAGGTGGCTCGTCACGGTGCGCGGATGGCCGTTGATCCACACCTCCACGCGGAACCGGTCCTCGCCGTGCTCGGGCGCGGTGACGTCCTGCTCCACCACGAAGTCCTCCGACGTCACCTCCACCAGTGGCAGGCGCACGCCGTTGTGCACGAAGCGCACCTGATGGCCCCTGGCGCCGGTGACGCGGGCCCTCAACCGGGCGCTTGGCGCGAGCACGGTGTCCCCGGTGGGCGCCACGCTGCTCGTCAGGTCCACCATGGGGTCCTCCGGCCCCTGGAGCTTCACCACCGTCCGGCCGTGGCGGATGCCCTCCAGCAGTGCCTCCACGCTCAGCTCCCGCGCGTACACCAGCGTGGTGGGGTTGCCGATGGCGCTCTGGGTGAAGTCCAGGTCCACCCCGGCGCGATGGTCATCACTGCCCCCGAGCGCCGCGGTGTGGTGTCCCTGTGACAGGAGCCAATCCCAGTAGCCGAGCGCGCCCTCGGAGAAGAAGCGCCCCAGCTTCTCCCAGCCGCCGTTGGCCACCTCGAGGGCGTCCACGCCGCCCGGGGGCACGGTGAGCTGCCACGCGCAGCCGATGCACAGGTCTCCCACGTCGTAGACGGGGTGGTTGATGGAGAAGAGCGCGCCCTGGCGGTGGAAGGCGTCGATGGCCTCCCGCAGGGAAATGCCCTCGTTCACGCGCGGCGGCACGTAGCCGGTGGCGCCGATGGCGTTCGCGTGGCCCGCGTAGGTGGTGTACTCGATGCCCGGCACCAGCAGCAGCTCGGGGTGCCGTGCCTGGGCCTCCACGAGGAAGTCGAGCGTGGAGGTGGTGTTGTGCTCGGTGAGCACGGCGAAGTCGAGCCCCTGGTCCCGCGCGTAGCGGGCAATGTCATCCAGAGGGGCCCGCGCATCACCGCTCTCGCGCGAGTGGACGTGGAAGTCGCCCGCGTACCACCGGGGTTGCGCGGAGAGCGCGCCAGCGGGGCGGTAGGGTTGGCGCTCGGGCTGGGGCGCGAGCGTGGCGGCCGTGCGCAGGTGCACCTCGATGCGGTAGCGCGCGGGCGTCTTGCGAATCTTCGCCTTGCCCACCGTCACCTTCCACGTCCCCGGGCGCAACGGCCCGGCGAGGTACGAGCGCGACGCGGCCCGCTCGCCCACGATGGCGGGCTCCTCGTTGCCGCCGCCGTAGCCGCGGAATCCCTCCGGATCCTCCAGCCCCCAGTCGAGGATGTTCTCGCTGGCGAGGTCGTCATGGCGGACCTCCAGCTCCACGGTGCCCGGAGGCACTTCGAAGGGGACGTCGAAGAAGCCGCCCTGGGCGGGCACCTCTCCCTCCAGCACCAGCGGGCCAGCGGCGAGAGCGGATGTACAAGCGAGGAGGCAGGCGAGGAGCACGGGGCGCGCAGCCTAGCCCATCCCACCGTGCGGCCGTCCGGGCGCCGCCCCGGGCAATCCTGGACCGCTGGACGTTGCGCGCATCACCGGGCGGACCGGTGACCCCAGGCAGGCAGGCGGTGGAGCGCGGCTGGAAGCGCCCACCCGGGTGCGACACAGGATGCAGCCGGGCCAGCGTGTGCACATCTCTACGCGGCGTGTCAGGAGGTGGATAGGCGTGAGCATGAGCACGGGACGCCGGGGCGCGGCGTGGGCGGTCCTCGTCTTGCTGGGCCTGGGGATGCTCTCGGGCTGCAACCGCGGGCGCTCGCAGGAGCAGCAGCCCCAGGAAAAGGTACCGGTGGTGCTCGGGCCGGACGACGTGGTGCGGGTGGAGCCTCGGGAGCTGGAGAGCGGGCCCGTCCTGTCCGGCACGCTCCAGGCCCGGCGCGCCGCCACCATGCGCGCCGAGGTCCAGGGCGCCGTCCTGGAGATGCTCGTCGAGCAGGGCCAGAAGGTGAAGAAGGGCCAGCTGCTCGCGCGCATCGAGGACACCTCGTCGCAGGACCAGTTGCTCGCCGCGCGCACCGCGGTGCGGGTGGCGCGCAATGGCCTCCGGGTGGCCCGGGCCGAGGAGGAGCGCAACCGCAAGCTGGCCAACGCGGGCGTCATCACCCGCAGGGACCTGGAGCGGGCGGAGCTCGCGCGCCACCAGGCCCAGGCGCAGCTCTCCGAGGCCGAGGCCCGGCTCGCGCTCGCGCGTCAGCAGGTGGGCCGCACCCGCATCCGCGCTCCCTTCGCCGGCGTGGTGAGCGAGCGCCTCGCCAGCGCGGGTGACATCGTCCAGCCGGGCGCGGCGCTCTACACCGTCATCGATCCCACGAGCCTGCGGCTGGAGGCCTCCGTTCCGGCCGCGCAGCTCAGCGTGCTCGAGCCCGGTGTCGAGGTGGACTTCAACGTGGCCGGCCATGGGGACCGCTCCTTCGAGGGCCGCATCGAGCGGATCAACCCCGCGGTGGATCCGGGCACGGGCCAGGTGCGCATCTACGTCACCCTGCCCAACACCGGGCAGGCGCTGCTCACGGGGCTCTCCGCCGAGGGCCGGGTGGCGGCGCTGCGGCGCGAGGTGCCCGCGGTGCCCGTGTCGGCGGTGGACATGCGCGCCGACCCGCCCACGGTGCTGCGCGTGAAGGACGGCCGCGTGGAGCGCGCACAGGTGACGCTCGGCATGACGGACGAGCTGGAGCGGCTGGTGGAGCTGCGCTCCGGCGTGCGGCCCGGAGATGTGCTGCTGCGGGCCTCGTCGGGGGACATCGCCGAGGGCACTCCCGTGGAGCTGCGGCTGCCCGAGCGGCCCCGGGAATCCGGGCCGGGCGTGGGCGGTGCTGGCTCGACTCCGCCGGACCGGTCCCCGCCCCAACAGCCCCTGCCCCGCTGAGCCTCGCTGAAGGGAGAGCCTTTCCGTGTTCATCTCCAACTTCGCCATCAAGAAGCCCATCGTCACCATCACCGCCATGCTGGCGCTGGTGGTGTTCGGCCTGGTGGCGCTGGTGTCGCTGCGGACGGATGAGTTCCCGGACGTCCAGCAGCCCATCATCAACGTCACCATCGTCTACCCGGGCGCCTCCCCGGACGTGGTCGAGCGCGGGCTGGTGGAGCCCATCGAGGACGCCCTCTTCAGCATCAGCGGGGTGGATGCCGCGAAGTCCACCTCCAGCGCCATCGACGGCCTCGCCCAGTTCACCGTCTTCTTCAACTACGAGAAGGACCTGCAGCAGGCCTCGCAGGACGTGCGCGACGCCATCTCCAGCAAGCGCAATGACCTGCCGCTGGAGATGGAGGAGCCCGTCCTCACGCGGTTCGACCCGTCGGACATGCCCATCGTCTCGCTGGCCATCACCTCGGACAAGATGCCGGCCACGGCGCTCACCCGGCTGGTGGACCCGGGCATCGTGGGCGAGCTGCGCTCCATTCCCGGCGTGGCCCAGGCCACGGTGGTGGGAGGCATCGAGCGGGAGATGTCCGTCTTCGTGCGGCCCCAGTCCCTGCAGGCCGCGGGGCTGAGCATCTCGCAGGTGGTGCAGGCGCTGCAGGCGCAGAACCTCGCCGCGCCGGTGGGCCGGTTGGACGGGCCGCTGGAGGAGACGACCATCCGCCTCAAGGGCCGGCTGGAGACGCCCGAGGACTTCGCGCGCGTCGTCATCGCCGAGCGTGGAGGCCAGCCCATCCGGCTCGGCCAGGTGGCCAACGTGGTGGATGGCACCGAGGACCCGCGCACCCTGGCCCTCTTCAACGACCGGGAGGCGGTGGGCATCGACATCCTCAAGGCCAAGGGCTACAGCACCACCCAGGTGGCCGATGCCGTGCGCGAGCGCATCCAGGCCCTCCAGTCCTCGCTGCCCCAGGGCGTGAAGATGGAGATTGTCCGCGACTCGGGCGTGCAGGTGGACAACGCGGTGGCGAACGTGCAGTCCGCGCTCGTGGAGGGCGCGCTGCTCACCGTGCTGGTGGTGTTCCTCTTCCTCAACTCCTGGCGCTCCACCGTCATCACCGGCCTGGCGCTGCCGGTGAGCGTGCTGGCGTCCTTCATCAGCGTGTGGGCGTTCGGCTTCACGCTCAACACCATGTCGCTGCTCGGCCTCACGCTGGCCATCGGCATCCTCATCGACGACGCCATCGTGGTGCGCGAGAACATCGTCCGCCACATCGAGATGGGGAAGGACCACTACACCGCCTCGCGCGAGGGCACGAGCGAGATTGGCCTCGCGGTGGCGGCCACGACGTTCTCCATCGTGGCGGTGTTCGTCCCGGTGGCCTTCATGTACGGGGTGGCGGGGCAGTGGTTCAAACCCTTCGCCCTCACCATCGCGTGCTCGGTGCTGGTGTCGCTCTTCGTGAGCTTCTCGTTGGACCCGATGCTCTCCGCGTACTGGCCGGATCCAGCGGTGGAGAAGGGGGCGCACAAGGGGCCCATCTCCCGGGTGCTCGCGCGCTTCAACCATTGGTTCGACAGGCAGGCGGACCGCTACAAGGGCGTCATCGCCTGGGCGTTGGATCACCGGCTGGCCATGGTGCTGCTGGCGGTGTTCGCGCTGGTGGGCGCGGTGGTGCTGCAGGGCGTGTTCGGCGGCGCGGGCTTCGTCCCGGTGAGCGACCGGGCCGAGGTGGAGATGCTGGTGGAGACGCCCGCGGGCTCCAGCCTCGAGTACACGAAGCGCAAGGTGGAGGAGGTGACGCGCATCGCTCGCGGCCATGGCGAGGTGCGCTACACCTTCACCACCATCGGCACGCCGCTGCCGCTGCGCTCGCCGGGCGTGGACCAGGCGCTGGTGTACGTGAAGCTGACGCCCAAGCACGAGCGCCAGGTGAGCCAGGAGCAGATTGGCGTCACGCTGCGCCAGGAGATGTCGCGCGTGGCCGGGGCGGACGTCTCCGTCTTCACCAGTGGCTTCGGCGGGGCCTTCAAGTCCATCCAGTTGGAGCTGCGTGGGCCGGACGCGCGGGAGCTGACGCGGCTGGCCGAGCAGTTGCGCCGCGAGGTGGAGCAGGTGCCGGGCGCGGTGGACGTGGGCCTGTCCACGCGCGGGCAGAAGCCGGAGGTGGAGGTGGAGGTGGACCGGGCCGTGGCGGGCCGGTTGAACGTGACGGTGGCCCAGGTGGCGCAGTCGATGCGCGCGGCCTTCGCGGGCGTGGACTCGGGGGACTGGGTGGACCCGTCGGGCGAGACGCGGGACGTGATGGTGCGCGTGGTGCCCGAGGCCCGCGTGCGTCCGGGAGACCTGGGGCAGCTTCCCCTGGTGGCGGCCGCGACGCCGGGCGGGACTCCGGCCCTGGTGCCCCTGGGCCAGGTGGCCCGCATCCGCGAGACGGTGGGGCCCGCTCAAATCAACCACCTCAACCGCGAGAAGGTCATCAACATCCAGGCCAACGTGCAGGGACGCTCGTTGTCGGAGGTGATGACGGACATCCGGGCGCGGTTGGATGCGGTGCGGCTGCCGCCCGGCTACGTCCTGGGCGAGGGCGGCGAGGCGAGAGATCAGGCCGAGGTGTTCGGCCGCGTCTTCCTCGCGCTCGGGGTGGCGGTGCTGTTGATGTACCTCATCCTGGTCATCCAGTTCGGCTCGTTCCTGGATCCGCTGGCCATCCTCATCTCGCTGCCGCTGTCCCTCATCGGCGTGGTGCTGGCGCTGCGGGTGACGGGGGACACGCTCAACATCATGAGCCTCATCGGCGTCATCCTGCTGATGGGGATCGTCGCCAAGAACGCCATCCTGCTCATCGACTTCGCCAGGTGGGCGCACACGCGAGGGCTGCCCATGCGGGAAGCGCTCATCGAGGCGGGACGCATCCGCCTGCGGCCCATCATGATGACGACGCTGGCCATCATCGCGGGCATGGTGCCGGTGGCGCTGGGCGCGGGCGAGGGCGGCGACTTCCGCGCGCCGCTGGGACGGGCCGTCATCGGCGGCGTCATCACCTCCACCTTGTTGACACTTCTGGTGATTCCCACGGTGTACGAGATTCTCCACGACGCCCGCACGTGGATGTTGGGTAGGCTCAAGCGAGACAAGGGACACGGAGGCCGAGCGCCGGTGCACGGCCCGCCCCGGACGCGCCCGGAATCTTGAGGAAGGACGGAGTTGGCCCAGGTCACGGTCCATACGCGGTTGTGCCGGAGCCTGCGGCGGCTCGCCGTCATCCAGGGCAGCCTCGTCCTCGCGGTGGGCCTGGTGGTCTTCGTGGCCTGGCTCGCCGGCCTCGAGTCCCTCAAGGGGCTGCGGCCGGGCCTGCCCACGATGAAGGCCAACACGGCCCTGGGCTTCATCCTCTCGGGCGCCTCGCTGGTGCTGGTGGGCATTCCCAGCGAGCGCGCCCTGGTGCGGCGGGGCGCGCAGGTAGGCGCGGGGCTCGTCGTCCTCCTCAGCGGCCTGACGTTCGCCCAGTATGTCTTCGACGTGGACCTCGGGATCGATCACCTCTTCGTGGAGGACCCCCGGCGGGGCGTGGAGCTCGGCTATCCGGGGCGCATGGCTCCCAACACGGCCGTCTGCTTCATGCTGCTCGGGGTGTCGCTCCTGTTCATCGAGGTGAAGACGCGGCTCGTCGGCTGGCCCGCTCAGCACCTGGCCTCGCTCGCGGCGGTCATCACGCTGGTGGGCTTCGTGGGCTACCTCTACGGGCAGGAGGAGTTCCCCGGTCTCAGCCGCTACACGCAGATGGCGGTGCACACCACGCTCTGCTTCCTGCTGCTCTGCTCGGGGGTCTTCCTCGCCCGTCCGGATCACGGCTTCATGAGCGTGGTCACCCACTCGGGCCTGGGGGGCGTGCTCTCGCGCTGGTTGCTGCTCCCGGCGTTCGTGCTGCCCGTCGTCCTGGGAGGGCTGGCGCTCATGGGGTACCGGGCCGGCGCCTACGCGCTGCCCTTCGCGCTGGCGCTCATCGCCGTGGGCAACGTCATCGCCTTCGCCGCGCTGGTGTGGGGTGCCGCCTTCGCGCTGGACCGGGTGGAGGCCCGGCGCCAGCGCGTCGAGGAGGAGCGGGTGCGGCTCGAGGCCCGGGAGCAGGCCGCGCGCGCCGAGGCCGCCGCCCAGCAGCGCGAGCGCTCGCGGGCCGAGGCCGCCGAGCGCGAAGCCCGGCGCGCCGTCCGCACCCGCGAGGACGTGCTGGCCGTGGTGAGCCATGACCTGAAGAACCCCCTGGGCTCCATCGCGCTGAGCACCCAGTTGATGCGGCGGCTGCTCCCCCCGGGCGAGGAGGGCGAGCGGCTGCGCAAGCACACCCACACCATCGAGCGCTCGGTGGAGCGGATGGACCGGCTCATCAAGGATCTGCTCGACATGGCCAGCCTCCAGGCGGGCCAGGTCAAGCTGGACCTGGGGCGCTACGCGGTGGACGACCTGGTGCGCGACGGGCTGGTGCTGCTCGAGCCGCTGGCCATCGAGAAGCGGGTGGAGCTGCGCACGCGCCTGCCCCGGGAGCGCTGCTGGGTGCGGTGCGATCGCGACCGCTTCTTCCAGGTGCTCTCCAACCTGGTGGGCAACGCGCTGAAGTTCACCCCCGAGGGGGGCCGGGTGACGGTGGAGGTGGTGCCCGGAGAGGACTTCGTGCGCTTCTGCGTGCGGGACACCGGCCCGGGCATCCCCGCCGAGGCGCTGCCCCACCTCTTCGAGCCCTTCTGGCAGGTAGAAGGAACGGGAAAGAAGGGCACGGGGCTGGGGCTCACCATCAGCCGGGGGCTCGTCCTGGCCCATGGGGGCACGCTGGAGGTGGAGAGCGAGCAGGGGCAGGGCAGCACCTTCTCCTTCACCCTTCCCCGGTCTCGCGCGCGGGTGGAGCGGCCTCCGGCCCCCGAGCCCCCCGTGCACTGAGCAGGCGGGCAAGCATCCTTTATCGAACAGTCCGTGGGGCTGTGCCAGACTGCGCGCCGCACTTCGCGCGGATGCGGAGGGCGAAGCCATATCGCGGGGGTACTGCTCATGACGGACGTGCACTGGACGAACGAGTTCCTGGATTCCATGCGCGAGGTGTGTGACCCGCCGGCGGACGAGGCGGTGCAGAGCCTCTTCGCGCAGGGGATGGTGGGTTCCGCCAACGAGCTGATGAAGCAGCTGGTGGCGCACGAGACGGTGACGGCGGAGCAGCTGCCGGTGCCGCTGCGGGGCTACTTCGAGCAGAGCGTGAGGCTGCCCTCGTGGGCGGACAAGGACCTCATCCGCGAGGGGCAGGCGGTGTTCAGCCGGTGTGGCTCGCTGTCGGTGGTGGCGCTGGTGTGCGCGTCGCTGCCCACGTGCTACGCGGGGGCCGAGGGCGTGCAGGTGCTGCACATGACGGCGCGGCTGCAGACGGACACCAAGCGGCGCATCATCGAGACGGCGCAGATGGTGGTGGACGTGATGTCGCCGGGAGGCCTGGAGCCGGACGGCTGGGGCCTGCGGGACGCGCAGAAGGTGCGGCTGATGCACGCGGCGGTGCGCCACCTCATCCGTCAGAAGGGCCAGTGGAATCCGGAGTGGGGCCAGCCCATCAACCAGGAGGACATGGCGGGCACGCTGGTGACGTTCTCGGTGGTGACGATCCGCGCGCTGACGAAGCTGGGCTACACGCTGGAGCCGCGCGAGGAGCAGGCCTACTACCACGCGTGGCGGGTGGTGGGGTACGTGATGGGCGTGGACGAGCGCCTGTTGCCGGAGACGTACGAGGACGGGGCGCGGCTGGCGGACGCCATCTTCGCGCGCGTGTTCCGCTCCTGCGAGCAGGGCAAGGTGATGACGAAGGCGCTCATCGAGCAGGTGGAGCACATCATCCCCGGCAACATCTTCGATGGGCTGTGCAGCACGCTCATCCGCCATCTGATTGGCGACGAGACGGCGGATTTGATCGACGTGCCGGCGGCGGACTGGACGCGAGCGCTGATCAAGCCGCTGCAGCTGCTGGGCTGGGTGATGGACGAGGGCGACGAGGCGAACGTGGTGAACGCGAAGCTCAGCGAGCTGTTCGGGCGCAAGCTGCTGGAGGGAATCGTATGGGTGAGCCGCGGCCACGAGCGCCCGCCCTTCCGCATCCCCGAGACGCTGCGCGAGTCGTGGAACGTGCGCAGCCGCGAGCAGCAGCTGGCCTGAGGCCGCGTCCGGGCTGGACGACGGAACGGCAGGGGGGCCACCGCTCTTCTGGAGCAGGTGGACCCTCCGGGCCACGAGCTCGAGTTGAGCCGGGCTCAGCCGGCGCAGGGCCCGGAGCAGCCTGCGGAGCTGGGGGGACTCGTGGTGCTCTGGCTCGGCCCAGCGTGGCGCTCGGGATTTATCGAGACCGAGGACATGGTCTGAAGAGACCTTCAAGACCAGGCAGAGCTTCAGGAGGCTGGGAATACCAGGGAGTACCTGGCCTCGCTCGAAACGGCCATGGACCTCTGTCACGACCCCCAGCCTGTCAGCGACGTCGGCCTGCGTGAGCCTGGCACGGCGCCGGGCCTGCCGGGCTTTCTCTCCAAGGGTGGTCCGAAGTCTCTGGACGTCCAAACCGTCAGTCGTTGCCATGTGAAGCCTTCAGACATTGGACGAGTGCCTGGCTGGAGGCGTGTGGGCCGGAGAGACACCGTGCGAGCAGGAGTGTCTCCGAGGGGGTGTCTTGCTCTGGAATCGGACGATGGAGGATATGACGCACCTCGTAGGCAATGTCTTGCACGCGGAGGGTGGTGCCGGGGTTGAGCCTGGTGGGCATGGGAGGAAAACCCCTCACTTCCGGGACTCGGGGATTTCCACCACGCGCTGCGCGGCTCCGTCCTGGCCGCGCCGGTACCAGACGCCTACCTCATAAGGCCCTGCCCGCAGGGCACCGTCCCTTGGCTCGACGGGCCCCACGCACTGCTGCGCCCTGCCGGTCAGGGCCGCCGCGAGAAAGCCATCCGGCCGCAACACGAAGAGCGTCTGGAAGCGCTGGAGGTGTTGGTTGAGGACTTCCCGGCGCACGGGCTTCTGCGTCAGTTCCACCTCGTGCAGCACGGTGTCCGCCACCAGCCGCGGGGCGTAGTGCTCCATGCTCGCGGGGAGGGACAGCATCAGGCGCAGGCGCTTCACCTCATCCAGGGTGAGCGTGTCCCTTGTAGGCAGTGCGGTGGTGGGCACGCCGGCCTCCAGGAGCAGTGCTCCCCAATCATCCAGCTCCGCCACGGCGGTGCGAGTCGGTTGGAGTGCCTCGATTTTCGGGGCATTCGCGCAGGCGGCCGGGACGCTGCCCACCAGGAGCAGCGAGAAGGGGACGGCGCGTGAAGGCTTTCTCCTGGATGAAGTGCTCTGCATGTCATTTCTCCTGGGTTTCCCGGTCGTGCGGGGGGCTCGGAAATGCGAGCGCAACCCTACGTCAGCGGGAGGTCCGGATGGAATGACTCCAGGGGTCAGGAGTGAGGCGGCGTTCGTGTCAAGCGGGCTTACATTCTGGCCCGCGCTCCGCGCAAACCGCGCCACTCCGAGGCGCAAGTCCTACGGGCGCATGCTGTGCTGTTTCAGCTCCCCTTCAGCCCCGGTGCCGCTCGGCCACGCGGTAGAGCCAGGTGAGGGAGCAGTCCAGCAGCGACTGTCGCGACCGCATGTAGTGGCGGGCCCGGACGAAGGGAAGCCAGACGCGGTTGCCTACGAGCACCTGGGCCTCCTCGAGCTTCTGGCGCGGAATCCACTTGCCGCCGAGGTTGCGCACCAGCACCTCCCCCAGGTACGCGCCAATGGCGGGGACCGCGTGCTCGTCAATGGCTTCGCGCAGGCGGCTCG
>NZ_DBNGVP010000207.1:0-56149 GCF_057119385.1 Archangium sp.
CCTGGGGCGCGCTCCATTTCGCTCTCGCGCAGATGGGCCCGGTGAGTGCGCAGCGTACGGCGAAGCGTCTGCAGGCGGTGCTGCGCTTCTGGGAGCCGCTCGATTCCGCGCGCTACCTCTTCAAGAAGCTGGGGACGGCGCAAACGCTGGAGGAGGTGATGGTGGCCTCCTGTGATTGGGCCATGGATGCGTGGTGCCCTGAGGAGGACGCCTCAGTGCGCGAGCGCCTGGCCCTGGCGGCGGAGCGCATGGCGCGGGCGACGCGGGAGGACTGTATCGAGGCCATCTTCCGGGGGATGCCGCGAGCCTTGGCGCATGCCGGGAAGTTGAAGCACTACAGAGTGGTGGCCGACCCTGACTTCCAACGTGAGCGCCTCGCTACACTCGACTCATGGTCCTTCGACCGGGTCTCTGGCGCACGTCCAGGGGACCTCATCTGGCTGTTGACCATCTGGGAGCGCGAACTCGAGAAGCATTAGGAATCGAGGTGTGCCGGTAGGAGGGGGGCGCTGGGTGACCTGACTGCCGAGGGCCTGGAGTTACTCGTCGCTCTCCGTTTCTACTTCTTCCCGGCTTCGTGACTTCTCGCACGAGCGGATCGGGAGTTACACGTGAGTGCCACCACTTGCTGTCCACCCAGGTCTCAGTTCGCATGGTGCATTGCTGTGATTCTCGTCTCGGTGCTCGCCGGCTGTGTGACAGCCTCCGGAGGGCGGAGTTCCTCTGCCTGGAACTCGGAGAGCCCAGGTTTTGAGACGCCGCGAACTGGCACTCCTCGGCAGGGAGTGCTGCTGGCCATGAGCGACGTCCCAGCGGCGGGTGGGCAGTCTCCTGGCCCTGTGTTTCAGGGCTACAATGTACCCGGCCGGAAGCTGGATTCGCAGATGCCCTGGGAGTTCTTCATGGGCAATGCCTCACACCGGCTGATTGCTTTCCGGTATGGTGTCAGTTATCCAGATAGCGTAACGTACTATAATAATAAATCACTCAAATCCATCATTCGTGATGCAAGGATTGGAGATGAATCCCTCCTGCTTCCGGACGAGGTCTTGATATGCCCGGATATTGCCGATGTCTCCCGCCTGGTGCTCTTCGAGATCAAACCCTGGCATGAGCAGGCCCTCAGCGAAGGCCGCGAGGAGGCACGGAAGTACCTGGCTGCACTGAACCGGACCATCCTGGTCGGCGAACGCTTCACTGGGGGCACGGATTTCCACGGCGAAATCCTGATTCGCTTCGCGGCAGGGCAATACATCTGGCGGCTGGAGTGGAAGACCTCCGAGCCGGGGGTGGTGCAGTACCGGTGGACGCGCAGTCAGAAGCCCTTTGATTCGGAAGTGGCTGCATACAGGGACGCGCAGTGGGTGGACCTCACGGTGGAGGAGTTGCGGCAGTATGGCGGGTGGGTGGAAAAGGCCGTGGAAGGGATGATCAGCCGGCGTGAGAAACTCGCCACCGTCAGCGGGACCGTGGGGATGGTGATCGACCTCATCGGTGGAATCGCGACGACGGTCCTGTGGGGTGCGATTCAAGGCCAGATGGGCTCGGGAGCCCAGCAGCCGCCGACCCAAGGAGGTGGACAGGTCATCCCCTTCCCGGCGCGTCCCCCACCCCCTGCGCCTCCGGCCCGGGTACCTGCTGCCGCGGGCATGTCCCTTCCTCGCTGAACGGCCCCCCCCCCTCAGTCGAACATCGCTCCCAGCGCCTCGGAGAGCGTCTCGACTCCCACCACCTCCAGCTTCGTGCCCTCCAGCCGCCTCGCGCTCCCCTTGGGGATGATGGCCCGCTGGAAGCCCATCTTCGCCGCCTCCGCCAGCCTCGGCTCCACCTGGCCCACCGCGCGCACCTCTCCCGCCAGGCCCACCTCGCCCAGCACCAGCGTGTGCGCCTCCAGCGGCCGGTTCTGCAGGCTGCTCACCAGCGCCGCGCACACCGCCAGGTCGCACGCCGGCTCCGACAGCTGCATGCCTCCCGCCACGTTCACGAAGAGATCACACCCCACCAGCGGGATGTCCTCCTTCTTCTCCAGCACCGCCGCCAGCAGCGCCACGCGGTTACCGTCCACGCCAATCGCCGTGCGCCGCGCCGTGCCGTAGCCCGTGGGCGCCACCAGCGCCTGCACCTCCACCAGCAGCGGCCTCGTCCCGTTCAGCGTGCACGTCACCACGCTGCCCGCCTTGCCCGCCGGCCGCTCGGCCAGGAACAGCGCCGACGGGTCCGGCACCTCCACCAGCCCCGCTCCCTTCATCTCGAAGACGCCAATCTCGTTCGTCGAGCCGAAGCGGTTCTTGTGCGCCCGAAGAATCCGGAACGGATGGCCCCGCTCGCCCTCGAAGTAGAGGACGGTGTCCACCATGTGCTCCAGCACGCGCGGGCCCGCGATGGAGCCCTCCTTCGTCACGTGCCCCACCAGGAACGTCGGCACCCCGCTGCGCTTGGCGAACGCCATGAAGCGCCCCGCCACCTCTCGCACCTGCGAGATGCTCCCCGGCGCGCTGCCCAGCTCCGGCAGGTACATCGTCTGGATGGAGTCCACCACCAGCGCCCGTGGCTTGAGGCCCTCGGCCACCGCCAGCACCCGGTCCGCGTCCGTCTCCGCGAAGAGGTGGATGTCCTCGCTCTCCACCCGCAGCCGCTCGGCCCTCATCTTCGTCTGCCGCAGCGACTCCTCGCCCGATACGTACAGCACCGGGCCCCACCGCCCCAGCTTGTCCAGTGCCGCCAAGAGCAGCGTGGACTTGCCGATGCCCGGGTCTCCTCCCAGCAGCACCAGCGAGCCGTCCACCACTCCGCCTCCCAGCACCCGGTCGAACTCGGCGATGCCCGTGCGCCGGCGCTCCTCCTGCTCGCCGCTCACCTCGCGCAGCCGCACCGGCTTGGACGCCCCTCCCGAGGCGCCCCACGCCGGGCGCTTCTCGTCCACCTTCGCCTCGGTCTCCTCCACCAGCGAGCTCCACGCGCCGCAGTCGGGACACTTCCCCAACCACTTCGCCGACTGGTACCCGCACGCCTGACACGTGTAGTGCGTCTTTGCCTTCGCCATGGAACCCCTTGTCTATCCCAGGGCACCCACGTTTCCCTCGCTTTCCCTCACGCCTGCCCGCCCCTCCCCGGGGGCCGTCCGGCGAGCGAGCGGCCGGGCATGGGGGTCTCTCCCGGGCCTCCCCGTCAAGTTGTGCCTCGGGGCTGGGCTCACCACGTTTCTTCCCAATCGGGGCCGCACGTCGCGGTACCCCATGAAAGGGAGAACGAAGATGGGCATCCTCTGGTTGCTGGTGGTGGGTCTGGTGGCGGGTCTGATCGCGCGTGCTCTCGTTCCGGGCCGTCAGTCCATGGGTCTGGTCATGACGATGGTGCTGGGCGTCGTGGGCTCGTTCGTGGGTGGCTTCATCGGCTCGCTCTTCACGCACCGGGCCGTGACGGACCTGCATGCCACGGGTCTCATCATGTCGATCATCGGCTCCATCGTGGTGCTACTCGTGGTGAGCATGGCGGGCCGGGGCCGTCGCATCCACGCCTGATGTCGGGGACCCGGTAGGGGAGGGGCACGCCCGTCGTGCCTCCTCCGCCGGGTCCCTCCCTCGGGGGGTGGATCGGGGTCGTCAACCCGGGCGCGCTGCGTGGTTGACAAGGGCGGTCCGTCCACGCACCGTGCGCGCTCCACACCCCCCGAGGAGCCCATGTCCGACTCCGCCGCCCACGATTTCCACGGTCACGCCCACTTCGCCGCTCCGCCTCCGGGTGTCGTCGTCCGCCACGACTGGACGCTCCCCGAGGTGCGCGCCCTCTACGAGCTCCCCCTGCTCGAGCTCATCCACAAGGCGCAGAGCGTCCACCGCGCCGTCTTCCAGGACAACAAGGTGCAGCTGTGCTCGCTGCTGTCCATCAAGACGGGCGGCTGCCCCGAGGACTGCGGCTACTGCCCCCAGGCCGCGCGCTACCACAAGGACACCGGCCTGCAGGCCGAGAAGCTCATGTCCGTGCCCTCCGTGCTGGATGCCGCCTCCAAGGCCCGCTCGGCCGGCGCCACCCGCTTCTGCATGGGCGCCGCCTGGCGCGAGGTGAAGGACGGGCCCCAGTTCGACAACGTCCTGGAGATGGTTCGCGGCGTGAAGGCGCTCGGCATGGAGGCCTGTGCCACGCTCGGCATGCTCACCGAGAGCCAGGCGAAGCGTCTCAAGGACGCCGGCCTCTCCGCCTACAACCACAACCTCGACACCTCCGAGGAGAAGTACGGCGACATCATCTCCACCCGCACCTACCAGGACCGGCTCGAAACCCTCGAGCGCGTGCGCCAGGCCGGCATCTCCGTGTGCTCCGGCGGCATCATCGGCCTGGGTGAGTCCCTGGATGACCGCTGCAAGCTCCTCCTCACGCTCGCCAACCAGGAGGTCCACCCCGAGTCCGTTCCCATCAACGCGCTCGTCGCCGTGAAGGGCACGCCGCTGCAGGACCAGAAGCCCGTGCAGACCGTGGAGATGGTCCGCACCATCGCCACCGCCCGCATCCTCATGCCCCTGGCCATGGTGCGCCTGTCCGCCGGCCGCATGCAGATGAACGAGGAGGCCCAGCTGCTGTGCATGCTCGCCGGCGCCAACTCGCTCTTCTTCGGCGAGAAGCTCCTCACCACCGGCAACCCCGAGTACACCCAGGACATGGCCCTCCTCGAGAAGGCCGGCATCCGCCCCCTGGAGCCGGATACGGCGCGGTAATGACCCGGGATTCGCGATACCCTCACCCCGTCCCTCTCCCGGAGGGAGAGGGGAGTGTTGCCCCCGTGGGCAATGGGGCCGCGGTGGTCACGGGCTGGGCCCGGGCGGACATGGACTCCCTGTCCTCCCGCGGGCTGAAGCGGTTCCTCGAGCCGCTCGACTCCCCCCAGGGCCCCCTCGTCCGCGTCGGCGGGGAGACGCTCGTCAACTTCTCCTCCAATGACTACCTGGGCCTCGCCGCCTCGCCCTCCGTGCGCGCCGCCGCCATGGCCGCCTTGGAGGTCCATGGGGTGGGCTCCGGCGCCAGCCGGCTCGTCGTCGGCGACACTACCGCCCACCAGCGGCTGGAGGCCCGGCTCGCCGCCTTCGAGCACGCCGAGGCCGCCCTTCTCTTCAACTCGGGCTATGCCGCCAACGTCGGCACCCTGCAGGCCCTCCTCGGCCCCGAGGACGCCGTCTTCTCCGACGCCCTCAACCACGCCTCCCTCATCGACGGCTGCCGCCTCTCGCGCGCCCGCACCGTCGTCTACCCGCATGCCGACGTCGAGGTGCTCGACCGCGCCCTCGCCTCCACTCCCGCACGAAGGCGCCTCGTCGTCACCGACACCGTGTTCTCCATGGACGGGGACCATGCGCCCCTGCGGGAGCTCGTCGGCGTCTGCCGCGCCCACGGCGCCGCGCTCCTCGTGGACGAGGCTCATGCCACCGGCGTGCTCGGCTCCCGCGGCGCCGGGCTGTGCGAGGAGCTGGGGCTCGAGAGCGCCGTCGACGTGCGCATGGGCACCTTGAGCAAGTCCCTCGGCGTGCTGGGCGCGTACATCTGCGCCTCCCGCCCCGTGGTGGAGCTCGTCCTCAACCGCGCCCGGCCCCTCGTCTTCTCCACGGCCCTGCCCGCCGCCCTGTGCGCCGCCGCCGGGGCCGCCGTGGACATCGTCGAGCACGATGACGCCCTGCGCGCCCGCCTGTGGCGCAACATCCGCCGCTTCTCCCAGGGCCTGCGCTCGCTCGGCTTCGCCGCCGAGCCCCGCAGTGCCATCTTCCCCGTCATCGTGGGCGAGCCCGAGGCCGCCGTCGCCGCGGCTCGCGCGCTGCGCTCCAAGGGCCTGCTGGTGAAGGCCATCCGCCCTCCCACCGTCCCCGTGGGCACCAGCCGGCTTCGCTTCTGTCTCTCCGCCGCCCATACCGAGGGCCATCTGGACCTCGCCCTGGAAGGGCTGCGCTCGCTGCGACTCTGAATCTCCAAGTGGGAGGTCGTGTGGCAACTCGAGGTTCTCGATACCCTCACCCCGTCCCTCTCCCGAAGGGAGAGGGGCAATGGCCGCGGTTCTTCGTCACGGGCACGGATACCGGGGTGGGGAAGACGCAGGCTTCACGCGCTCTGCTCTCCCTGCTCGCCGATGCCGGGCTCTCTCCCCAGGGCTTCAAGCCCTATGAGAGCGGGTGTGCCTCCCTCTCCGCTCCCTCCGACGCGCTCTCCCTGCGCGAGGCCGCCCGGAGCGACCTGCCCCTCGACATCGTCTGCCCCCACCGCTTCCGCGCGCCCCTCGCCCCAGGCGTCGCCGCGCGCCGCCTCGGCCGTGAGCCGGATTGGAACACCACCCTCGCCGCCTGGGAGCGCATCCGCCACGGCTCCGTCGTCGTCGAGGGCGCCGGTGGCCTCTTCGTCCCCCTCGACTCCTCCCACGACGTCATCGACCTCATCTCCCTCCTCGGGCTCCCCGTCCTGCTCGTCGCCCGCGCCGGCCTGGGTACGCTCAACCACACCGCCCTGTCCCTCGAGGCCCTCGCCGCGCGCAACATCCCTGTCGCGGCCGTGCTCCTCTCCCGGAGCTCTCCCTCCCGCGACCCCTCCGAGCGCGACAACCCCTCCCTCATCGCCGAGCGCCATCACATCCAGGTCCTCGGTCCAGTTCCCTACCTGGAGGATCCACGCCGCCGCCACGCGGCCTTCCGCAAGGCGCTCGCTCCACTCGTGCCCGAACGCGCGCGAGGCCGATAAATCGGCCTCCGCGGCGATCCAAAGGCGCGCGCGAGTGCAAGTTTTCGTGTTGCACGGCCGTGAAATGGACGCATGTTTCGATCTGCGCGAGAACGCCACGCGAATGGCGGACATCATCGACCTCTCGCTCCTCGCCGATGCCAGGCGCTACCTCTCCAAGTTGCTCGATGCGCGCGGTATCTCCTACTTCCTCCAGAAGGATGGTCAGCGGCTCTTCCACATCGAGCCCGCCAAGGTCGATCTCGTGGTCCGGACCGCCATCCGCTCCCGCGCTGACGGGCTGGCCGCGCCCCACCCGAAGGCCGTCGAGCACTGCCGCAAGGAGATCCGCCGCGAGCTGATCCGCCTCGTCGCCTCCGCCATGTTGCAGACGGGGCTGTGAGCGGCTTCTCCTCCCGCACCGGCTTCCCCCGCACCTGGATCCCCCTGGCCCGGGCGCTCGACGAGCGCCGCCAACGCGGGCTCCCCCTGTTGGATCTCACCGAGACCAACCCCACCCGCGTGGGCCTGCCCGCGCCCGAGCCGGCCCTGCTGGCCACTCCCGGGGCCCTCGGCTACGCGCCCGAGCCCCTGGGGCTCCTCCCGGCCCGCGAGGCCGTGGCCGCGCACCTGGCCTCCCGTGGCGCCCCCGTCTCCCCCGCGCACCTCGTCCTCTCGGCGAGCACGAGCGAGTCCTACGGCTGGCTCTTCAAGCTGCTGTGCGAGCCCGGGGACAACGTGCTCGTCCCCGCGCCCAGCTACCCCCTCTTCGAGTACCTCACGCGTCTGGAGGGCGTGGAGGCGCGCACCTACCGCCTGCCGCGCGCCCACGGCTTCGGCCTGGACGTGGAGGAGGTGGCCGCCGCGAGGGACGCCCGCACCCGCGCCGTGCTCGTGGTGAACCCCGGCAACCCCACCGGCCACTATCTCCACGAGGGCGAGCTGGAGGCCCTGGGGCGGCTGTGCGCGGAGGCCGGGCTGGCGCTCATTTCGGACGAGGTGTTCTCCGACTTCGCCTGGGACGAGGCGCCAGGCCGGGTGCCCACCGTGGCCGGGCGCGAGCTGCCCATGCTCACCTTCTCCCTCTCCGGCCTGTCCAAGGTGGCGGGGCTGCCCGGCCTCAAGCTGGGCTGGACGCACGTGGGCGGGCCCGCTGCCCTCCGCGAGGAGGCCCTGGCCCGCCTGGAGCTGGTGGCGGACACGTACCTGCCGGTGAACACGCCCGTGCAGCTCGCCCTGCCGGGGCTGCTGGCGCACGCACCGCGCTTCCAACAGGCGCTGCTGGCCCGGGTGAAGGAGAACCGGCGCCGGCTGCTCCAGGCCCGCCCGGGGGATGCCCGCTGGGACGTCCTGCCCGCTCAGGGGGGATGGAGCACCGTGTTGCGCATTCCGCTGGAGCCCGGGGAGGAGGCCACCTGCCTGGCCCTGCTCGACGCGGGCGTGGGGGTGCAGCCGGGCTACTTCTACGACTTCACCGGCGGGGCCTTCCTGGTGCTGTCCCTGCTGCCGGCACCGGAGGTCTTCTCCGCCGCGATGGAGCCGCTCGTGCGCGTGCTGGCCACGAGCGGATAGCGGCCTCCCCTACCGGGAGGCCGTGCCGCCCACCGCCTCGCGCGGCACCTTGCCCGTGGTCCCCAGGCTTCCGGCGAGGCCGTAGCACTCGATGCCCAGCTGCCGGTCCCACGCGGCCTCCCCCTCGATGCGGGTGGCCCGGCGGCGCGCCAGCAGGGCGGGCAGCTGCGTGACGAAGAGGCCGTAGTAGCCCGCCGCGTCCTCGAGCATCTCCGCGGGCGACGTGCCCAGCTCCTGCTCCAGCCGCTGCAGCCCGGCGAGGAAGAGGTGCTGGCAGTCCTCGTTGGACGCGGTGCCCCGGGGCACGTCCAGGGCCAGCTCGATGATGGAGCGGCCGGACATGTTCCGGGCGAGCTCCTGACGCACCTTGGAACGCTGCTCCCGTGCTTCCAGCACACGTGCCTCCTCGGCGCGCACCGACGCTCGATTCACCAGGGCTGTGCTCATCGTGGGCTCCTCCCCAGAGGCCCGGAAGTGGGCCCATGTCTCCATCCATTTAATGGAGACGCCTGACGCTGCTTCGTGATGCGCCTGACGGGAGATAAGGACGGCTCCCTCCTTCTTCATGCAAACAGGGAGGCGAGCGTTCTCCAGCCAGCAAAGTCCTGCCCTCCGGGGAAGGCAGCGTACGGCAGTGGACAGGCCCTCAGGCCGTCTTCCGGGGCGCGGCGGCCGCGGACGGCAGCTCGTTGAGCACCAGCCAGTACATGCCCAGCTGCCGCACCGCCTCGAAGAAGGCGGTGACGTCCACCGGCTTGTGCACGAAGCTGTTCACCCCCAGCTCGTAGCTCTCCACCAGGTCGCGCTCCTCCTTGGAGGAGGTGAGCACCACCACCGGCAGCGCGCGCGTCTGCTCGTTGGCGCGGATGCGCCGCAGCACCTCCAGCCCATCGATGCGCGGCAGGTGCAGATCCAACAGCACCACCTGCGGCCGGATGGAGGGATCCCGGTTCTCGTGCCGGCCCTGCATGAAGAGGTAGTCGAGCGCCTCGGCGCCGTCCCGCACCACCACCACCGGGTTGTGCAGGCCGCTCTTGCGGAACGCCCGGAGGGTCATCAGCTCGTCATCGGCATTGTCCTCGACGAGCAGAACGACACGCTGGCTGAGCTCATACATGGGACTCTCTCCTCCGAGGATTCCGGGCTGTTCCTCGGGACTCTCCTGCCTTCGGAGTTTTAGCTGAAGTCCAGCTGAAATTCTACAGCTAAGTTGGAGTCCTATTCCCGTCAACCAAAGCAAAGCGCCCGGTGGGGAAGACTCCCACCGGGCGCTCGGGGCTGAAGACGGGGGTGGGGTGGCTATGCCTGCGTGGGCTTGCGCGAGATGCGGTAGAGCACGAAGCCCATGAGGGCGAAGGCGATGACGCCGATCAGGTCATAGCCGGCCGCGCCCACGGAGTGGTGCAGGGCCTGCTCCACGGACAGCTTGGAGATGGCGGCGTTGACGCCCTCGTTCACCGAGAGGATGGCGACGACGACGCCGGCCAGGGCGCCACCGGCCACCAGGCCCGTGGAGAAGAGGTTGCCGGGCCCGAGCTCGGACTCCTCCACGTGCTCGCCCTTGCGCCTGGCCATGTAGTCGGACAGGCCCTTGATGGCGCCGCCCACGAAGATGGGAGCGGTGGTGGACAGGGGCAGGTAGGCGCCCACGGCGAAGGACAGCGACTTCACGCCGCACAGCTCCATCGTCACCGACAGGGCCACGCCCACCAGCACGAACTGCCAGTCGAGGTTGAAGGACAGCAGGCCCTTGATGAGGGTGGCCATCAGCGTGCCCTGCGGGGCGGGGAAGGCGTCCGTGCCGATCATGTGCTGCACGCCCTGGGCCCGCAGCGCCTCGGTGGGGGTGTCCAGCAGCTTCATGGTGAGGCCGATGACGATGGCCGCGGCCACCGCGCCAATCATGAGGCCGATCTGCTGCGCCCGCGGGGTGGCGCCCACCAGGTAGCCCGTCTTCAGGTCCTGCGAGGTGGCACCCGCGTTGGCCGCGGCGATGCACACCATGCCGCCCACGCACAGCGCCATGGGCTGGTACATGTCACCCGTCCAGCCGATGCCGATGAAGATGAGGCAGGTGGCCATCAGCGTGGCGATCGTCATGCCGGAGATGGGGTTGGACGACGAGCCGATGATGCCGACGATGCGCGAGGCCACCGTCACGAAGAAGAAGCCGAACACCACGATGAGGATGCCCAGCAGCAGCCGGCCGAACACGCTGCCCGGCAGGAAGGGCAGGGCGGCCATCGTCAGGATGAGGCCCACGCTGCCGAAGAGCACGAAGGTGATGGGCAGGTCGCGCTCGGTGCGCTTCTGCGCGGCGCCCGCGGCGCCCTCCTTGAAGGAGGCGATGCTCTCCTTGAAGGCCGCCACGATGGTGGGCAGCGTCTTGAGCAGCGTGATGAAGCCGCCCGCGGCCACCGCGCCCGCGCCGATCTGCCGCACGTACGCGCGGTAGATGGCCGTGGCCGTGTTGGCGAAGCCGTGCGTCGCCGGATCCCACCCGCCGGGGCCGCCCGCCGTGGTGAGGCTCGTCAGGTAGCCCAGCTTCACCAGCTGCTCCGCGATGGTGTCCGGCGGAACCACCGAGGCCAGCAGCGGGATGATGCCCAGCCACGCCAGCACGCCACCGGCCACCAGCACGCCGGCGATCTTCGGGCCGACGATGTAGCCCACGCCCAGGTACTCGGGGGTGATGTCGCCATTCAGCGTGGCGGACGGGAAGTACTTGTTGGCCTGCTTCGTCACCAGCGCCGGGGTCTCGGCGATGAGCTTCACGATCTTCTGCAGCAGCGCGTACACGAAGGCGAAGCCCACGCCCTGGAAGGCGATCTTCGCCAGGTCTCCGCCCTTCTCACCGGCGATGAGCACCGAGGCGCACGCCGTGCCCTCGGGGTAGGGCAGGTTGCCGTGCTCCTTCACGATGAGCGAGCGGCGCAGCGGCACCATCATCAGCGTGCCCAGCACGCCGCCCAGCAGCGCCAGCGTGAAGATGGTCCAGTACTCGAAGAAGCTGGAGCCCTGGCTGTCGGTGCTCAGGAAGAGGAAGCCGGGCAGGGTGAACACCACGCCCGCGGCGATGGACTCACCGGCCGAGCCGATGGTCTGCACCACGTTGTTCTCGAGGATCGTCGAGCCTCCCAGCTTCTTGAGCAGGGAGATGGCGAGCACCGCGATGGGGATGGAGGCGGAGACCGTCAGGCCCGCCTTCAGGGCCAGGTACACCGTGGCGGCGCCGAAGATGACGCCGAAGAGCACGCCGATGCCGATGGCCTTGGGCGTGAACTCGGCGACGTCGCTCCGGTCCGCGGGGATGTAGGGCTGGAACTCCGCTGTCTTGACGGCTTCGGGGGCGGCGGAGGCGGCCGCGACGGCGACGCTCCGAACCGCCTCGGACTTGGCTGCTTCAGGCTTCAATGGGGGCTCCCAGAAGGGGGACGACCGTGTCGGGGGTGGAGTTCTACAACTCCCTCCCCGGTCCTCCAAATGACCGCTGGGAGCCGGAGCCCAGGCAGGCGGGCGTGACGCTATGCGGCGATGTCCCGCGCGCCCGGAGCCGCCGGGGGCGTCCTCCGCCCGGGCGGGGGGGGCAGGGTGGTGAGGTTGGCCCGCTGCTCCCGCGGGACGAACAGGCTCTTGAGGTTGTAGGCCGTCAGCGCCGCGACGAAGCCCGGCTGCAGCAGCCCCTCCATCCCCTTGCGCATGTGCAGCACCTCGTAGAAGGCGTGGCAGGCCTTCGCGTCCAGCGAGGTCAGGTCGATCATGTTCTGGACGGACCACTGCACGGCCTTCAGCCCGAAGGGCCGCCTGCCCCGGGCCTCCGGGTGGGCCAGGTCCATGGTGGTGGTGAGGAACCAGCACAGGCCGACGATCCTGCTCAGCTCCTTCTGGAAGCTCCGCGCCAGCCCCGCGTACAGGCCCCCCGGCGAGGCGCGCGCCCGGGCCACCTTCTCCCCGAGCAGCTTCGCCCCCAGGCACGCCACCGTCATGCCCTGCCCGAAGACGGGGTTGAGGGCGCAGACGGTGTCACCCAGGAGCACGAAGCCCTCCGGGAAGCGCGCCATCTTCTCGTAGTGCATCCAGCGGCTCGTCGGAATCTTGTACGAGACGGGCGCGCTCAGCGGCTTCGCGTCGCGGATGTACTCGTAGAGGTGGGGCGCGGGCAGGTTCCGGGCGAACTCCAGGAAGCCCGCGTCATCCGTGGGCGCGTGGTCCCCGAAGTACCCGTTGAGACTGACGATCCACCGTCCGCCCTCCACGTTGGAGATGAAGCCCGAGCGCTTCGCCTCGGGGGCGCGGCCGTTGATGACCAGGATCTTCCACTCCTCGAAGTTCGCGGGGCGCTCGTAGAGCCGGCTCGTGTAGCCCAGGTCGATGCCCACCTGCTCCTCTTCCGGGCGGCCGTAGCCCAGCGCCTCCAGCCAGTGCGGGGCCCGCGAGCCCCGGCCGCTGGTGTCCACCACCAGCCCGCCCTCGAGCAGCTGCTCGCCCTCGGGGCCCTTCACCTTCGCCCCGGTGACGCGCGTGCGCGAGGCGTCCGTGAGCAGTTCCTCCACGCCATAGCCCTGCCACACCTCGACGTTGGGCAGCGAGGTGACGCGGGCGCGCACCTTCCACTCCAGGAAGGGCCGCGAGACGAGCACGGACCGGGGACCGCCCTCGTAGCGCACCTTCCAGCTGCCCGACTGGAACCAGGCGGCGTCCCGGGCCAGATCTGCGAGATCCGCGCCCTCGTGCACCAGCTCCCGCACCAGCCCGGGGAAGAGGCCGTCCAGCACCGTCAGCCCGGCCTCCAGCAGGGCGTGGATGTGGCGCCCCTGCGGCGCGTTCTTCCGGGCCTCCGGGCCTTCCGGCAGCCGCTCCCGCTCCAGGATGATGACCTTCTCGAACTGCCCGGAGAGCACCCGCGCGCTCAAGAGTCCCGCCATGCTGCCGCCAATGACAATGGCCTGTCCGGGTCCTCGCTCGTTGGGACGCACTCTCACCTCCTGATAGGGGGGCTGATCGACTGCTCGCTGTGGGGGCTTGCGAGGATAGGTGAAGCTGAAAAGAACCGGTACGGTCTCCCGGTATGTGCCAACTGCGCGGAGAGGGTAGGAGCCGCCCCAACACGACGGGTCGCGTCAACACGATCCAACGGGATGGATGGCCCTGCTCCTGCCGAGGGAGCGGCTTCACGCCATGTATGTGCGGAGCAGCGCGGACGGAAAACGGCATTTCAGGCGAACAGTGCTAGGATGCCGCCCATCCATGAGCAACGCTGAGTTGAAGCGGCTGGTTCTCAAGTTCTTCCTGGAGCAGCAGATCGCGATGCTGACTGCCCTGGGTCCCGTGGCCTACATGATCACGTTGACCCTGGGTCTGCCTCCGGACCGGGCCTGGTTCGTCACCTGGGTCAATTTCGGCACGCTGACGCCGGTGTTCGGGGCCATGCTGCCCCTGCTGTTCATCTGGCTCGAGCTGAAGAACGCGCTCACGCCTCGTGTGGACGAGATTCCCGGCGAGCGGCTGAAGCGCATCCTCAAGGCGCCCCGGCGCATCGAGCTCCGGATGTGGCTGGGCTACGGCGTGTCCTGCGTCCTGTGGGCGGGCTGGCCCACGGTGCTGTACGGGCTGGATGCCTGGGACGTGCCGCTGACGGTGGCCTCGTTCATGGTGCTGGCGAAGGTGGTGGGCATCCGCATGGCGCTGCGGTTGGATCGGCTGCTGCGCCCCTACGCCCTCGAGGAGTTCCACAAGTACCCGCAGGCGCGCGTGGAGGACAGCGGCCAGGCCTGGCCCAAGATGCGCTGGTACCTGCCCTACTGCTTCGCCCTCTTCGTCTTCGCCACGCTGACGGTGACGAGCATCATCGTCTACAAGAAGACCCAGTACGGCTTCGGTGAGCTGTTCACCAACCTGATGCGGCTGGTGCCCGCCGCGGTGCTGGCCCAGCTGCGCACGGACGTGGCCAACATCCTGGGCACCATCGTGGTGCCGGTGGTGTGCGTCGGTGGCTTCATGATCTTCGCGGCGGCGTGGTGCGCCTGGGAGCTGGCGCGCCACCAGAGCCAGGGCACCGAGGCCGTGCAGAAGTCCATCGAGTCGATCGCCTCGGGCCGGCCCTCGCTGCCGGAGTGGGTGGCCACCGACGAGGTGGGTGACCTGTCCATGTCCACCGCGTCCGCCTTCGAGCGGCTGCGGACGTTCTCCTCCTCGCTGAGTGACTCGGCGTCGCTGCTGGGCAGGTCCGCGGAGGCGCTCAACGACTCGCACAAGGATCAGACCGAGGCGCTCTCCATCCAGGCCGCGTCGCTCCAGGAGACGCAGGTCACCGCCCAGGAGATCAAACAGACGTCCATGGTGGCCGCCCAGAAGGCGGAGGACGTGCTGCAGCAGGCCGAGCGCGCGGATCAGATCGGCCGCGCCGGTGAGGCCGCGCTCGAGCAGAGCCTCTCGGGCATGCACGACATCCAGAAGCAGGTGATGGAGATGGCGCAGAGCATCCGCTCCCTGGACGAGCGGGCGCGGCAGATCGCCAACATCACCACGACGGTGAAGAGCCTGGCGGACCGCTCCAACATGCTGGCGCTCAACGCCGCCATCGAGGCCGTGCGCTCGGGCGAGCACGGCAAGGGCTTCAGCGTGGTGGCGCGGGAGATCCGCAGCCTGGCGGATCAGTCCATCAAGGCCACCCACAGCGTGCAGAACATCCTGCAGGACCTGAGCGAGGCCATCCGCGTCACGGCGGACATGACGGAGGGGGGCTCCGTGAAGGTGCAGGGCAGCGTGCAGCAGCTGCAGTCCTTCGGCGACAACATCCGGCAGCTGTCCGGCATCGTGCGCGACAACGTGAGCTCCGTGCGGCAGATCTCCGCCGCCGTCACGCAGCAGAACCAGGGCATCGGGCAGATCTTCCAGGCGGTGAATGATCTGACGAAGATCATGGACCAGACGATGTCGAGCCTGCGCACCAGCGACGAGGCCGCGGATCAGATGCGGCTGGTGGCCGAGCGCGTGAGCACCTTCGTGGGCGAGTACGACTGGCAGAGCCGCAAGCAGCGCGCTTCCGCCGGCCCGCCGCCGCTTCCGGGCACGGGCGGTGGAGAGTCGGTGGCCTGAGCCGGGGGGGCCTGGCGGGACCGCTCGCGCTGCCGGGGTGAAGCCCTCTACGGATGGGCGTGCCCGTTCGCCTCGTCCGGGGCGGGCCTGGCCGGGCTTCCCGGCTTCCACGGCAGCTCCAGGGTGAAGGCCGCGCCCTGGCTGGGCCCATCGCTCCGGGCGCGCAGGCTGCCTCCCATCGACTGCGCCAGCAGGGCGCAGCCATGCAGCCCGAAGCCGTGCCCGTCCTTCCTGGCGGTGAAGCCGTACTGGAAGATCTGCCGCATGTTCACCTCGGAGATGCCGATGCCGTTGTCGCTCACCTCCACCTGGATGCTCTCGTCCAGGGCCCGGATGCGCACGACCAGGCGCCGCTGGGAGATGGGGGCCGCCATCAGCGCATGCCGGGCGTTGCTGACGAGGTTGACGAAGATCTGCAACAGCTTGTGCCGATCGGTGAGCACCTTCGGCACCTGGGCGTAATCGCGCACCACCTCGATCTGCGAGGACTGCCGCAACTGGATGTGCAGCGCGTCGTCGGCGGCGTCGCACACGTCGAACTCCTCGAGGAGCTGCGAGGGCCGGGCGGCCAGCGACTGCTGCACGCTGATGATGTTGCCGATGTGGTCGAGGTTCTTGCGCAGCCCCTCCAGCTCCTTCTGGTGCTGCGCGTGCTCCTCGGCCAGCACGCCGCCCACCGAGGAGAGGTACGCCGGCAGGAGCCGGCCCTGGGGATCCTCGGTGAGGTAGCGCGCGAGCTCCTGCTGATGGCCGCGCAGCAGCTCCAGGGCCTTGAAGAGGTTGTGGAGGCGCGAGCGGCGGAAGCGCTCCTCCAGGAGCTGGGTGGAGACCTTGACGCTGCTGAGCACGTTGCCCACGTTGTGCAGGACGGTGGTGGCGATCTCCTCGCGCCCGGCGACGCGCGCGGCCTCCATGAGCTGGTGGTGGGCCTCGCGCAGCTCCCGGGTGCGCTCGCTGACCCGCTGCTCGAGCTCGTCGTGGGCCTGGCGCAGCGCTTCCACGTGCCGCTGCTGGTCGAGCCAGGCGGACTGGAGCTGATGGCCCATCTTCGCGAAGGACTCGGTGAGCTCGCCGAGCTCGTCGCGGCGGCGGCTGGAGGGCAGGGGCGTCTGCCACTGTCCCTGGCTGAGCGCGTCCGCCGCCGTGGCCAGTTGGCGGATGGGGCCCACCAGGCCCCGGGTGAAGAACAGCGCCACCAGCAGCGCCAGCAGCAGCGAGCCCGCGGTGGTGGCGAGGATGACGCGTGAGATCTCCCGCTCGCTGGCGAGGAGGGTGGACAGGGGCCGCTCGTACAGCACCGTCCATTGGATGGTGCCCTGGCCCGCGGGGCGGATGCGCGCGAAGGCCTGGAGGTAGCCCGGCCGTTCGGCGGTGTCGAGCAGCGTCCCGCCCGGCCGGCCGAGGAGCTCCTTCGCGTCCCGCGGGCGTTCCGTGCGCAGGGTGGGGCCGGGGCCCGTCATGTCCCCGTGGAGGTGGCGGGGCTCGGGGCTGGCGAGGTAGTTGCCGGAGGCATCCACCAGGTACACGCGGTCCTCGGGCTCATCGGGGCGCAGCGGCCGCAGCAGGGGCTGGAGCGGCGCGGAGACCACCAGCACGCCGGCGGCGCTCCCATCCAACGCGAGCACCTGCAGGGCGTAGTGGAGCGCGGGCCGGTGGCCCTCCGGGGACTGCTCCAGCTCGACGGGGCTCAGGTAGACGGGCGCCAGCTGGCCGGAGATGCCGCCCAGGCTCATGGCCCCGGAGAAGAAGGCCTCGTGCGCGCGCGAGCGCAGGGCCTGCTTCGGGACGACCTGGAGGCGCTTGCCGTCGAGGAGGACGGCCACCTGCTCCTGGCCGGTGCGATCCAGCAGGGTGATGCCGTCATAGAGGCCGCCCGAGCGGCGCAGCACCGTCTGGAAGAGCTCGAGCACGTCCTGGGGAGGCGAGGCCGGGGCGGTGGCGAGGGCCTGGGCGTAGCGCCGCATGGGCGGGGCCTGGCCGAGCAGGAGCACGTCGCTGATGGAGCGCAGCAGGAGGGCCTCGACGGCGGTGGCCTTGGCCTCGGTGGCCTGGAGCAGCTGGGGGTGGCTGGCCTCGAGGTGCGCCTGGGCCGAGCGCTGGACGTTGTAGAGCGAGGTGATGATGGCGGGGATGAGCAGCACGGCGGTGATGCTGGCCACCATGCGCAGGTAGAGCGGCGAGCGCAGCAGCGAGCGGTGCCGGGGGAGGGGTGCTTGGGGGCCCGGAGCCATTTCAGTCTCCCGTGGCGCTCGGGGCGAACAGCGCTTCCGCCCGCTGTTGTGCCTGGGCAGCCGCCTGCTCGGGGGGGAGCAGACCCAGGAGCATGTCGTGGTAGGTGGTGCCGAGGATCTCCGCGAGCTGGGGCCACTGCGGCACGGCGGGGCGCATCCAGTCCTGGAGCTGGCCGGCCCGGGAGAGCTGGTCCACCACGGAGAACACCGGGTAGCGGTGGATGAGCTCGGGGTCGCGCAGCAGGCTCTTGCGCGGCATGCCGCCGCTGCCGTGGTGGGCCAGCACCTTCAACACCTGCCGTGAGGTGAGCCAGCGGAGCATGCGCCAGGCCAGCTCCTGGCGGGGGCCGATGTTGGCGGGGATGCCCAGGCTCCAGGTCCCCATGGGCGTCACCGGCGCGGCTCCGGGAGCATGGGGCGCCGCCGCGTAGCCGATCTTCCCCGCCACGGCGGAGGAGGGCGCCTCCTCCACGAGCCAGGCGCGGGCGCCCCACTCGTACGTCATCGCCGCCTGGCCCTGGGCGATGCGGCGCGGGCGCTGATCCCACGCGGTATTGACGACATCCGGCGGTGACACCTTCAGCAGCTCGAGCGCGAAGCGGGCCGCCGCCACGCCCCGGGGCGTGTCCAGCGTGGGCCGGCCCTGCTCGTCCAGCAGCGGCTGGCCGAAGGCGGCATAGAAGTGGGCCATCTGCTGGCCGAAGGCCTGGCCCCGCTGTCCATTCCAGACGAGGCCATATTGCCCGGCTTCCGGCCGGTGGTAGTGCCGCGCCACCCGGAGCAGCTCGTCGGTGGTGCGCGGCGGCTGCAGCCCGTCCGCGGCGAGCAGGTCCTTGCGGTACCACAGCAGCTCCGGGTGCGGCTGGATGGGCAGGCCCAATTGCCGGGTGTGGTAGCGGCTCTGCGTGTACGCGATGTCCAGGAAGTCCTCGGGCTCCACCTGGGCGCCCGCCTGGGAGATCCACGTCTCCAGCGGCAGCAGCACGCCCAGCTGGCCGTACTCGCCCGTCCACACCACATCGAAGCTGACGATGTCGTACGCGCTGACCTGGTCCTGGGCGTTGCGCAGGGTCAGCCGCCGCACGTCGTCGTAACCCACCACCTCGAGCTCGAGCCGGCCCCCGGCGAGCTGCTCCAGCTCGGGGGCGGCCTCCTGGAGGGCCAGCGCGAAGGGATCTCCGACGAGCAGCAGCCGCACGGTCTCTCCGCCCAGCACCGAGCCGCCCGAGTCCGCGGCGGTGCTCGAGGTGGGCGGGGGCGTGGCGCGGGTGGAGAGCAGGAGCGCGAGCACCACGCCGGCTCCGGCGACCGCGGCCAACACCAGCTTCGGACGGATGGGAGGACGCGCGTTGGCATGCATGCCGGGACTGTAGAGCCGTTGCCCTGGACGTGGTAGCCGGAAACCTTGTTTTCCCGGGTGGGGCGCGGGGAGCGCCTCGGGGGAATCCTGAAAGCCAGCCACCCTGTCTGGGAATGACGAGGCATTGAAGCCGGGTGACGCCGCGCTGCTTCGTCATCGCAGCGTCAACGCGCCGTCAAAGCGCATGAAGTGGAACAGGAATCATGGCCATCCGGTGGCAACCGTTGTGCGGGGCGCGGCTGCTGCGCCGGAGCACCCAGGGGCCCGCGGGAGCGTGTCGCGGAAGTGGACGTCTGGTTGGCGTCCCACAGGCACACGCGTCACTGAAGCCGGCCCCCGCGGCGTCGCGCGTCTGGGACGAGCCCGGCGAGGCCCAGCACCCCCCCGGCCCGCCACGCCACCAGGAGCGCGGTCAGTGCCGGGGGCGGCTCCCCGAGTCCCGGGGGAAGCTCCCACGTGTCGAGCGTCACCCGCAGGGACAGTGCGTCCCCCCCGGCGTGGAGCAGCACCGGCCGCAGCGCCACCTTCTGCAGGGGCGCGCGCAGCCCCACGCCCCACACCTTGAGCACCGCCTCCTTCAGGGCCCACGCCGCGGTCACCGGGTCCAGGTGTCCCGCGCACAGGGGCACGTAGCCCGCGAGCTCGCCCGGCGCGAAGGCCTCCTCCAGGAAGGCCGCGCCTGCCTCCACCCGCTGCTCCAGGTCCACGCCCAGCGCGCCTCCGCGCGACACCGCCGCCACCGCCAGCTCCCCGCTGTGGGAGATGGAGAGCGCGAGCCCGTGCCCCGGTGAGAAGAAGGGCCTGCCGGCGTCCGGCCCGTCCTCGCGCGCCGTCACCTCCGCGCGCGCCTCGGGCTCCAGCAACGCGAGCGCCCGGTGCGCGGCGAGCCGGCCCGCCACGAACTCCCGCCGCCGCTTGTCCGTCCTGCACCGGGCGAGCCCCTCGCGCTCCAGGGGCGAGAGCGAGGCGTCGTCCTCCCGCCCCACCTCGCCCCAGCCGAGCACCACCTCCCGGCCGCCGGGCAGCCGCAGCCGCTCAGCCCTCCGCACTCCGGCGCTCTCCCCGGCGCAGCCGGCGGAACCACAGCCCCGTGCCTCCCAGCAGCAGGGCGCCGTCCTCGCCACGCACCTCGAAGTCGTAGAGGACGTCATCGCCCTCCACCTTCACCATCCTCGCCTTCACGTGCCCGGACTCGCCCAGGCGCCGCTGCCGCCCGCGCACCAGCTGCTCCACGCCCATGGGCACGGAGACGAGGTTGTTGTGGTGGCCGTCCCAGTTGGCCGCCACCTGGAAGGCGGCGTCGAGCAACAGCGGATCCAACTGGAAGCGCGGCCGCGCCACGTGGGTGAAGATCTCCCGCTGCCGCGGGGCGCGGATGATGCCCTCCACCTCCGTCTCGCCGACGTACACCCACTCGGCGCGGCAGAAGAGCGGGCCGAGGTACAGCGGCTCCTTGGCCAGGTGGAAGATGGAGCGCGCGCGCGAGCCCGGCAGCGCCTCCGGCAGCTTGCCGTTGCCCGGCTCGTGGCGCGGCGGCGGCCCGAGCACGTAGATGCCCTGCTGATGGATGCGGCGCTGCGTCTGGTCCGAGCGGCCGCCCAGCGCCAGGTCGCTGGCGGACTCGACGTAGAGCGTCATCTCGTCGCCCTGCTGCTTGAGCACCCGGGCGGTGAGGGTGATGTGGACGGGCTTGCCCTTGGAGCCGTGCGGGGCCTTGAAGAACTTGAGCGGCGTTTCAATCCGCAGGTTCTCCGCGCGCAGCACCGCCAGGTCCGGCCGGAAGAGGGCGGCGGCCTCGCCGAGCATCTCGAAGCCGAACGTGCCCGGCATGATGGGCACCGAGTCCAGCTGGTGCTGGAGCACGAAGGGGTCCGTGTTCAGGTCGAACGTCCGCGTGGCCACCAGCGTCTCCGCCCCGTGCTGCTCCACGCAGTCGATCATCGGGTAGTCGGAGGGCACGAGCAGGAAGCCGCGGTCGTCGTAGACGGTGCGCGCGTCCGGGCCGTCCGCGGAGGCGCCGAGGAAGGGCCACTCGCGGAAGAGGCGCTCCTCGAAGATGGCCACCTCGCGCTCGGTGCGGCCGAGCAGCAGCTCGTTGATGAACCAGTACGAGCCCTCGGCCGGGGTGATGTACGAGACGCCGGTGCCGCGCACCACCTCGGGGTTGCGGGCGGCGGCGCCCACGCTGTCCCACGCCGTCCAGTCGATGGTGACGCAGCGCATGTGCGGGCGCGCCCGGTGCGCGTACGCCATGGCGCACTTGCTCATCAAGTCGTTGGCGGCGCTGTAGTCCGTCTGGCCCTTGTTGCCGAAGCGGCCCGCGCCGGAGCCGAAGCACATCATCAGCTTCAGGTCATCGCGCCGCGTGGCCTCCAGCAGGTTGATGAGGCCCAGCACCTTCACCTCCATGGTGGCGGCGACGAAGCCCGGCGTCTTGTCCGGCAGGCTCTTGGAGGCCTCGACCATGGCCCCGTGGACGATGCCGTCGATGTGGCCGTGGTACTCGCGCACCCGGTCCACCATGGCGCGCACGTCCGCGGCGTTGCGGAAGTCACACGTCTCGTACTCGATGGGCAGGCCCTGGGCGTAGACCTCCTGCAGGTTGCGCCACAGCTCGCGCGCCCGCTCGTAGGGCTCGAAGGCCTCCTTGAACTTCACCGGCGTGAGGGTGGGGTCCGCCTTCTTGCGGCGGATCATCTCCTCCTTGCGGAAGGTCTCGAAGTCGTTGTCGTCCAGCGCCAGGTAGGGCTCGTCCCCCGTGGGGGCCGGGGTGCGCCCGGTGACGATGACCTTGGGGCCCAGCCGCGCCACCGCCTTGGCCACCTCGAAGACGGCCCCGCGCCCGCCGCCCGAGAAGAGCAGCACCCAGCTCGGGTCCACCCGGCGCAGCACCTGGGTGCCCTCCTGGGGGAAGTCCGCCCGGCGCAGGCCCACCACGAAGCGGCGGCTGGCCATGTAGCCGATTTCCGTCCGGTCGCTGCCCTCCTCCAGCTCGCGGGCCACCGTCTCGGCCACCACCCAGTGCGAGGCGCGCGGCTCGAAGTCGATCGTCTTGATGACCGCGCCGGGCAGCTCCTGCTTCAGCCCCTTGAGGAAGCCGGCCATGGAGCCGCCCATCACGTTGCCGCCATCCCCCACGAAGCCGAAGTCGCCTCCCATGGAGGTGACGGCCACGTAGCAGGCGGTGCGCCCCTTCGCGTCCCGCAGGCGCTCGTACATGGCGCGGCCGGTGCCGTGCCAGCGCGCGGTGGTCTCCGCCATCCTCCGCCCGAAGCGCGCGCTGCCCAGCGTGAGGAAGTACTCCACCGGCCCGAAGGCGCCCAGGTCGATGACACCGTCGGCTCCGCCCAGCTCCTCGCTGGCGCGGCGCACCCGGCGCTCCACTTCCATGGCATCCGTGATGCCCGCCACCGACACCGTGGCCACGCGCACGCCCTTGCCCAGCAGCAGGCGGCTGAAGGCGGCCACCAGGCCCGGCTCGTCTCCCACGAGCAGCAGCTTCTTGCCCTGCAGCTGGTAGCGCTTCTCCGAGGAGAGCGACAGCGGCACCAGGTCCACGCGCCAGCGCTGCGCGGACAGGCCACGGCTGGGGATGGGGTAGCTGGCCGTGGCGCTCAGCGGATCCGCCGTCCACGGCTTGCTGTGGGCGTTGTCGTGCTCCTCGAGGATGACGTGGTAGTTGGAGCCGCCCAGGCCGAAGGCGCTCACTCCCGCGTAGCGCCGGCCCTCGCGGGGCACGGGCCACGGGCGGCCCTCCAGCGACAGGGAGATGGGCAGCCGGTCGAAGGGGATGTCCGCCTTGGGGAACTCGCCGCCGTTCATGGGCGGCAGGAAGTGCTCGCTCACCGCGAAGGCCGTCTTGATGATGCCCAGCAGGCCGGAGGCCGACGAGGTGTGGCCGATCTGCGACTTGAGCGTGCCCATGGGCACCGGGTTGTCGCGGCCGCGCGACTGGTAGGCCTCGCCGTAGGCGTCCGCCTCCGTCTTGTCGCCCACCTTCGTACCCGGGCCGTGCGCCTCGAGCAGGCCGATCTGATCCGCCCGCACGCGCGAGTCCTGCAGCGCGCGCTCCACCGCCCGCGCCTGTCCCTTGGGGTTGGGGGTGAGCAGGGTGGTGCCGCGCCCGTCACTGGAGAAGCCGATGCCGGAGATGACGGCGAGGATCTTGTCCTTCGACGCCTCCGCGTCCTCCAGCCGCTTGAGCACCACCGCGCCGGCGCCCTCGGCCGGCACGAAGCCGTCCGCGCGATCATCGAAGGGGAAGGTGCCTCGCGGGGACAGGAAGCCGAGCACCGCCAGCGAGGCGGAGTACTCGGGTACGAGGTTGAAGGCCACGCCGCCGGCCACCACGATGTCGGCCTCGCGGTTGGCCAGCGACATCATCGCCGTGTGCACCGCGGCCAGGGAGCTGGCGCAGGCCGCGTCCACCATCAGCACGCCGCCGGTGAAGTCGTGGATGGCCGCCAGCCGCGCCGCCACGGGCAGGCTGGAGTAGTACTGGGACGTGTTCTCATCCAGCGGGGGCAGCTTGCCCACCACGCGCTGGCGGACCGCGTCGAGCAGCGCGGCCACCTGCTCGGCGGACAGGCCCTGGGCCCGGAGGGCCTCGGACGCCATGGACAGGTAGCGCTCCAGGACGAAGCGCAGCTCGGTCTCGAACTCCTTGGCGCGCACCGGCAGCTGGCCCACCACCACCTGCACGCGCCGCCCGTTCCACATCCCGGGCTCGTAGCCGGCCTGTCCGAGCGCCTCTTCCGCCGCCTTGACGAAGAGGGGCACGGCCGGATCCAGCGCCGCGGCCTGGTTGGGCGGCAGCCGGAGCCAGCGCGCATCCGGCGAGGGCAGATCCACCGTACCGGCCAGCCGGGGCACCATCTCCTTGGGCCCCATGAGCGCGCCCAGCAGGTGCTGGGCATCGAAGCGCGAGGTGGGCAGGTCTCCAATGGCATCCGCCTTGGAGACGACGTTGGTCCACAGCGCCTGCGAGTCCGGCGCGCCCGGGGCGATGGCGCCCATGCCGACGATGGCGAACTTCTGGTTGGGCGGACGCACCGGGCGGATGTCCGCCCACGTCTCGTGGGACGGCGCGGGCCCGAGCAGCGCGTGGTAGGCGATGTTGCTCCACCCCAGAGAGCTGACGCCCACGTAGCTGCGCGGCGTCAGCTTCATGGGCCGGGTGAGGCACTCCAGCGAGCCCTCCGTCCCGTGGCGCGGCGAGGTGAGGCCGGCCACGGGCGCGCGCACGCCTCCGTGCAGCGACAGCGCCGCGCGCATCACCGAGACGAGCCCGCTGGCCGCCTGTTGGAAGCCCACCTGCGGGGCCGCGGTGGAGAAGGTGAGGGGCTCGGTGCGCGTGGCGTTGAGCGCGGCCTTGAGGCCGATGAGCTCCTGATCCTCCAGGCCGGGGACACCGCACGCCTGCAGCTCCACGTGCCGCACCAGCTCCGCCTCGATGCCGGCCATGTCCAGGCAGGCGCGCGCGGCCTTGTCCACCATGCGCGACAGCCGCGAGAGGCCCTGCTTGAGGTTCACCTCGGCGCTGACGCCGTGCAGGACGGCGTAGATGCGCTGCTTGTCCGCCAGCGCGTCGTCCAGCCGGCACAGCACCAGGGCCACGGCGCCCTCGCCGGGCAGCGTGCCCGCGGAGCGCCCATCCAGCGAGAGCAGCTCCTGCTCGGCCAGCCAGCCGCGCGCGGAGAGCATGCCGAAGGAGGAGGGGCTGAGCAGCGGGGACACCGCGCCCACCACCGCCACGTCACAGTGGCCGAGCTGCAGCGACAACGAGGCGAACTTCAGCGCCGCCAGCGAGGAGGCCGTGCCCGCGTCGATGGCCAGGTGCCCGCCGCGCGTGTCCAGCAGGCCGGAGAGGCGGCCGGCCACGATGGTGGCCGTGGTGGGCACGGACTCGGGGGTGATGGGCGGGGCGTGCTGCGCGATGTAGCCATCCACCGCCTCCAGCAGGCGGGCCTGGTCACCGCGGCCCTGGAGGAGGGCGGACAGGTGCTCGCGGAACTCCGGCGAGCGGATGCGCACCGTCTGGTCCACCTTCACGTCCACGCCCAGGCCGGTGGCGCCCAGGTAGATGGCGCAGCGGCCACCGGGGCTCTTGTCGGGGCCATAGCCCGCGTCCTGCGTCGCCTGGAGCAGCGTCAGGTGCAGCAGCCGCTCCATGCGGTGCATCTTCTCCACCTGGTTGGGCGGCAGGCGGAACTGCTTCCAGTCCTTGCCCTCCTCGGGAGCGAAACCGCCCACCAGCGGATGGCGCAGGCCGAGCCCGGCGCCCCACTCCGCGGGGGCCCGTGTCAGGGCACGCATCCCCTCCAGGGACTGGTTCATGAAGCGCGACGGGGAGTCGGCGCCGGGCAGGCGGCACCCGAGCCCGATGATGGCCAGAGGGATGTGCGTGGAGGAGGTCATCGCGGAGAGAGGCTCTTGACGAATGACTGCCAGGCGAGGCGGGGAAGGGTGGGGGCGACGTCCTCGGTGGGCAGCGAGGCCATGCCGATGCCTCGCAGCTCGAGCACGGGGATGCCGTCCTGGCCCAGGAGGTGGGCGTCGAAGGAGGCCAGCCCGCCGCTGGCACCGCACAGGCGGGCGTCACACATGAGGCGCTCGTCGCGCCGGGGCATGCGGAACCAGGTGGCCTCGGAGATGGCCATCTCGCGCGAGCCCTCGCCGGAGAAGGCGTACCAGAGCCACTTCACCATGTGCAGCGCGCCCTCCATGGCGGCGGGCGCCACCTGGATGCGGCTGGCGGGCAGCACCTTGGACAACACGCGCGGGTGGACGAGCCCCCCCTGGATGCGGCCCAGCTCGCACAGCCGGGCCCAGGAGATGACCTGGAGCGACTCGGGCACATCTCCCTGTCCGCCCGCGGAGGTGTAGAGCTGCCGGCCGTTCTGGAGATTCTCCGAGCGGGGGGCCAGCATCTGCTGCTGCTGGGGCCAGGGCGCGGGCCCGTACGCGTGGGCGAACTGGAGCACGGCGCGGCAGACGGGGATGGGCTCCTCGGAGGCCTCCTCGTGTCCCGCGCTGGCGCCGGTGTTCACCACTTCCATCGACAGGAAGACCGACACCTCTCCATCGCCCTCGCGGCGGGCACGCCCCACCAGCCGCGCGGCGGACGAGGGCTGGGAGGAGCGCAGGAACCAGCGCACGTCCCTCATCCCCACCAGCACGCGGTCCGGGTACACGAGCGCGCCCACCTCGGCCAGGAACTCCAGCTCCATCGAGGCGGGCAGCGGCCGCATCTCCTCGTCGAGCTCCCGCGGCAGGTGCACGTCGCGCTTGGCGACCGCGCTCTCGCCGCGGAAGACCTCGGAGACATCCTCCAGCAGCGGGTATTGGGAGGTATCGGGCTGCACGGTTCAGTGACCCTTCACGAGCTGCTGGGCGAGCTCGCTCAGCGTGCGGACCGGCTCCGTCTCCGGCGTGGCGACGCCCAGGCGCGAGGACATCGCCTCGGCCAGCTTGCGCACCTCGCCGTCCTTCAGCCCGGCGGCCTGCCGGAGATCCATGGAGAGGAGCGCTTCGCGGACGGAGCGCGGCCCGTTCCCATTGGCGCGCTTCGCGGGCGGCTCGGCGGCGGTGGCGGGAGCGGGGGCGGCGGACCGGGTGGAGGCGGCGGACGTGGCCGCGGCCAGCTGCTGCGCGCGCTCGACGATGTGCTCAATCACCTTGCGCAGGGTGTTGAAGTCACGCAGGGAGCGGCTGGGGTCGCGCGTGACGCCGAAGGCCTCGCGGGTGCGCGCGAAGATGTCCACCTGCTTGACGGTGTCGATGCCGAGGTCCGCCTCGAGGTCGAGGTCGAGCTCCAGCATGTCCTCCGGGTAGCCCGTCTTCTCCACCACGTTGCGCAGCAGCACCTCGCGCACCTGCTCGAAGAGATCCAACGAGGCGGCGATGGTGGAGGTGGGCATCGCCGGGGCGGCGGCAGGGGCCGGAGTGGGGGGCGGAGCCGCCGGAGCGGGCCGGGCCGCCACGGGGGCGGGGGCCGGGGCGGGCGCGGAGGCCGGGGCGGCGGCGGCACCCGTGGCGATGATGCGCTCGACGATGTGGTCGACGACCTTCTGCAGCGTGTTGAAGTCGCGCAGGGCGCGGCTGGGGTCCCGCGTGACGCCGAAGGCCTCGCGGGTGCGCGCGAAGATGTCCACCTGCTTGACGGTGTCGATGCCGAGATCCGCCTCGAGATCGAGGTTCATCTCCAGCATGTCCTCCGGGTAGCCCGTCTTGGCCACCACGGTGTCCAGCAGGACGCGGCGCACCTCCTCCTCCAGGGCGATGCTCTTCTGCACCGTGGTCACCTGCGGGGCGGCCGCGGCGGGCTCGGCCACGGGCGCCTTCGTGGCGGCGGGGGCCGCGGTCTGGCCCGTGCGCAGCTGTTCCACGAGCGCGACGATGGCGTCGAACGTGCGCAGGTTCTCCGGCTGGGCCACGGAGGCGTCCACGCCGAACTCGCGTCCCAGGGCGATGGCCACCTTCAAGGCGGTGGCGGGCTCGAGCACTCCCTCGAGCGGCAGCTGCAGCAGCGCCTGCTCCACCTCGACCACGGCGCCCGCGGCATCCTCCGAGAGCTGGCCGACGCCATTCACGAATGAATATCCCACCACGCGCTTGAACTGTTCCATGTCACCTACCTTGGGATGAATCGATGCGATGGCGCCATGCTGCCGGCCCTTGAGGATCTCCCGGGTGAACTGGGTGAGAGACCACTTGGGCCCGGCCTCGATGAAGATGCGGGCGCCCTGCGCGTGGGCCTCGCCGATGGCCTGGCGCAGACGCACGGGCTCGACGAACTGGCTGGTCAGGAACGCCGGGTACTCCCGCAGCGGCCGGCCGCCGTACTCCGCCGCGTCGATGGTGGAGATGAGGCGCACCGTGGGGGCGTGGAACGTCAGCCCCTCCAGCACCTTCTGGTAGGCGGGGCGCGCCGCGCCGATGAGCTCCGAGTGGTAGCCGTGGGAGACGGCGAGCACGGTGCACTCGATGCCCTGCGCGGTGCAGCGCTCCACCAGGCCGGGCAGGGCGTTGCGATCCGCGGACACGATGCAGGCGCGCGGCCCGTTGTCCGCCGCGAGGGTGGCGTAGCCGGGCAGGCCCTCGATGAGGGAGGGCACCTGCTCGGAGGGGCACGCGAGCGCGGCCATCTGCCCGGGATCCTCGGTGGGCATCTCCAGCACGGCCACGGTGCGCGAGTGGATGGCGTGCAGGCCCTCCTCCAGGGAGAGGCTGCCCGCGGTCACCAGCGCCGCCAGCTCGCCCGCGCTCTGGCCGATGACCATGTCCGCGTGGATGCCATGGGCCTTCAGCAGCCGGTAGAGGGCCACGTTGACCAGGAAGACGGCCGCGTGGATGTCCTCGTCGTTCTGCCGGTAGTTCTTCGGATCCTCCGTGTAGAAGCTGCTCGTCAGCGTGCGGCCGGTGAGGCGCAGGTAGACGCGGTCCGCCTCCTCCAGCGTCCGGGCCACCACGGGGTAGGCGCGGGCGAGCGGGCGCAGCATGTTGGCGTACTGGCCGCCCTGGCCGGGGAAGGTGATGGCCACCTTGGCGCCGCGCAGGGGCGCGTCCGGGCCCGCCGCGAAGATGCCGGACTGGCCCAGCGGCTCTGGGTCACCACCGGCGTCCAGCGTCTTGCGCAGGAAGTCGCGCTTCTTGCGCAGCTCCTCGCGGGTGCGCGCGGTGATGGCCACGCGCCAGGGGCCCTCGGGCGTGTGGCGCGTGTCCTCCAGCGGGCCCTGCTGCTCGCACAGGGCGTTGAGCTGCTCCAGGCACGCGCGCGCGTCCGCGCCCGCCACCGCGACGAGCTTCGGGTCTCCCTCCGCCGGCTCGCCCTCCTTCTTGCCCGGAGCCGAGGGCGGCCCCTTGTACTCCTCGAGGATGGCGTGGAAGTTGGAGCCGCCGACGCCGAAGGAGCTGACACCGGCGCGGCGCGGGGCGCCACCGGCGGGGGCGGGCCACTCGCGGTTGTCCGTCACCACCTCGACGCCCTGGGGAATCTTCGGGTTGCGCGGCTCGCTCTTGAGGGAGCGGGGGATGACGCGCTCCTGCATGGCGCGGGTGACCTTGATCATCCCGGCCGCGCCGGCCGCGGCGTTGAGGTGGCCGATGTTGGACTTCACCGAGCCGATGAGGATGGGGCGGGTGCGGCCCTCGCTGCTGTAGGCGTTGTGGGTGGACTTCGTCTCCACCACGTCCCCCAGCGCGGTGCCGGTGCCGTGGCACTCCACGTAGTCCACGCTGGCGGGGGGCAGGTTGGCGGAGGCCAGGGCGCGGCGCATGGCGAGCGTCTCACCCATCTCGCTGGGGGGCAGCACGGAGCGGCCCTTGCCGTCGCTGGAGCCGGCGATGGAGCGGATGACGGCGTGGATGCGGTCCTTGTCGCGCTCGGCGTCGGACAGGCGCTTGACCACGAGGATGCCCGCGCCCTCGCCGGGGACGAAGCCGTCGGCCTGGGCGTTGAAGGGCTGGCTGCCCTTGGCGGACAGGGCGTTGAAGCGGCAGCCGGCGATGTAGAACTCGGGGGACATGTCGGCCCACACGCCGCCGGTGAGTACCACGTCCGCCTCGCGATGCTGCAGCAGCTTCCAGGCGCCGTGGAGCGCGGCCAGCGAGCTGGCACAGGCCGAGTCCATCACCATGTGCGGCCCGTGGAAGTCGTAGAGCGCGGAGATGCGGCCGGCGTTGAGGCTGCCCAGGTAGCCGGTGAGGCTGTCCTCGCTGATGGGCGGCAGGCCCGCCTTGTAGCGCTCCTCCGCGTTGCGCAGGATGGCCAGGCGCAGCTCCTCGGGCAGGCCGGACTTCTCCATCGTCTCGCGCAGCTCCCGGGCGAACTCGGCCCAGCGCACGCGCGTGTCGGCGAGGAACTTGATGCCCTGGTACGGCAGGAAGCCCAGCGCCAGGGCCACCCTGTCCCGGTCCCACTTGTCCGGCGAGTACCCCGCGTCCTTCAGCGCCTGCTCGGTGCTCAGCAGCGTCACCACGTGCGAGGGGTCCAACGAGGCCCAGGCCGCGGGCGGAATCCGCATCTCCATCGTCGGAGTGGGCAGCTCGTCCAGCCAGCAGCCCAGCTTCGTGTACGTGCGATCCTTGCGATCCGGGTGGTGGTAGCGCTCCACCTTCCAGCGATCCTTGGGCACCTCGCGCGTGGCGTCGTGGCCCTCGAGCAGCCGCTTCCAGAGCGACTCGATGTTGGGGGCGCCGGGGAACATGCCGCCCATGCCCACGATGGCCAGCGGCTCGGCCTGGCGGCGGCGGGGGGCGGCCTTGCGCTCGGTGCCGGGCTGCCAGGCCTCCAGCACCGCGTGGAAGTTGTTGCCGCCGAAGCTGAAGGAGCTGACGGCCGCGCGCGGCAGGGTGCCGGCGCGGAACGGCTGCGCCTTGCGCGGAATGAAGAAGGGCGTGCGCTCCAGCTCCAGCTTGGGGTTGATGCGCTCCACGCCCGGCTGGGGCGGAATCTGCCCGTGGTGCAGCGCGAGCACGGCCTTGAGCAGGCCGGCGCCGCCCGCGCCCGCGCGCAGGTGGCCGATGTTGGCCTTCACCGAGCCGAGCGCGATGGAGCCCGCCGCGCCCGAGTACACGCTGGCCAGCGCCTGCACCTCGCTGACGTCACCCACCGGCGTGCCCGTGGCATGGCACTCCACGTACTGCACGGAGTCCGGCCCCAGGCCCGCGTCCTCGAGCGCGCGGCGCATGGCCAGCGCCTGGCCCTCGCGCCGGGGCGCCACCAGCGACTTGCCCCGCCCGTCCGACGAGCCGCCCACGCCGCGCAGCACCGCGTAGATGGTTTCCCCGTCCCGCTCCGCGTCCTCCAGCCGCTTGAGGGCGAACAGCGTCACGCCCTCGCCCAGCAGCGTGCCGTCACACTCGTCCGAGAAGGGCCTCACGTGGCCCTTGTGCGACAGCCCCCCCAGCTTGGAGAAGGCGATGAACTCCAGCGGCGTCAGCATCTCGCTCACGCCACCGGCCACCGCCAGGTCGAACTCGCCGTCGCGCAGCCCGCGCACCGCCAGGTCCAACGCCGCCAGCGAGGACGAGTACCCCGCGTCCACCGAGTAGTGCAGTCCCTTGAGATCGAACTGCATGTTGATGCGGCCCACGGCCACGCTGGCCGAGGAGCCCACCACGTTGTCGTCGCTGCACTCCTTGAGGCGCGAGCGCAGCCGCTGGGCGGTGACCTCGAGCACCTCCTGCTGCCGGGTGCCAGGCAGCGCGCGGAACTCGTCCGTGGCGCGCACGGCGTCCAGCATGTCCTCCAGGCGGATGTGCATGCCGCTGTCGCGCTGCCAGCCGAGGCTGGTGGCGCCGAGGATGATGCCGGTGGTGTCCCGGGGCAGCACCCGCACCTCGGAGAGCGCCTGGGTGCCCGCCTCCAGGACCATCCACTGGAAGGGGTTGACCTGCTGGGCGTCCGCGGGGGTGACCTTGTACTTGCGCCAGTCGAAGACGAAGTCGTGGATGAAGCCGCCCAGCTCCGCATGCGCCCGGTCCGGCATGGTGCGGTCCGGGTGGAAGTAGAGCGAGTGGTCCCATGCGCGCGAGGGCACCTTCGAGAGGGACACCCTGCCCGTGGAAACGCTGGCCCAGAAGTCGGAAACGCGAAGGGCGTTCGGCAGGACGCAGCCCAATCCTACCACGGCGATGGCATCCATACAGGTTCTCTCTGTAGACCGGGCCGAACCCAGGAGGGGGGATCCTGCTTGGGCGATGACCTCGGGGAGGACAATCCTACCACGCGGCTCGTGCCGTGGAGGGGGATGTGAAGGCGTACATGACCAGCCTGGGTGGCGAGCACGGCCCAGGGAAGTGGGCTGGCTGGCCGCCTGGAGGGCGATCATCCGGGCTTTGTTGACCGGGAGCGCACTCTCCTCCACTGGCATTGACGGCTTGTCAGGGCGCTCCCCCGCCGCGCGGACACGCTGGCGCGCCGGTGCCGCCCGGCTCCGCTCCGCCACGCCGCGCTTCCCTCGGGAGCGCCCGCGTCATGGCGCCGGGCGCGGGGGTTGCACAAGCAGCCCGGTGGCCTGACGGAAGGCCACACGCGAGGAGAATGACATGAGCCAGAAGAAGAGCACGCGCAGCACGCGCCGCCGCCAGCGCGGCATGACCCTCATCGAGATCATGGTGGTGATCACCATCCTCGGCCTCATCATGGCCGCGGTGGGCGTGGCCGTCATCCCTCGATTGGAGGAGGCCAAGCGGGACACCGCGCGCCTGGACATCGCCAACCTCCAGAACGCGCTCAAGCTCTACTACGCCAAGAAGGGCAAGTTCCCCGACACGAGCACCGGCCTGCGCGCGCTGGTGGAGACGCAGACGTTGGAGCAGATGCCCAGGGACCCGTGGGGCAACGAGTACGTGTACCTCAACGAGGGTGGCAAGCCCGTCATCACCGCCTATGGCGCGGACGGCTCGCCGGGCGGAGAGGGCGCGGACGCGGACGTGTCCTCGCGCGACCTGCGGAAGGACGCGGTGGCGAACCGGTAGCCGGTGGTGCGGCCAGACGGGGAACCGCCATGCCACCGGCACGCGGCCGCGGGCATCGCGCGTGCGTCGCCGGACCTACCTTCCTGGGTGCGGAGGTAGGTCATGGGACGAACGATCGAGATTCCGAGGGAGACCTGGGCCGTCTATTTCGACAACCTCAACAAGCGGGCGCTGAGTGAGCCCGTCCGCATCGAGGTGGAGAACCGGGACATCGGCGACCAGGAGCTGACGCGCAGGCTTCCCCTGAGGGGGATCGACCTGGAGACGAAGGGCTCCGAGGCGGGGAACATCGAGGTGACGGTGGGCGATGAGCGCCGGGAGCTCACGCACCAGATCGACAACGCGGTGCGCGTGTACCTCGAGGTGGATGACGACGGGAACATCGACTGCTTGGAGATCGAGGACGGGGACAACGGCAAGACGCTCGTCTTCTTCGAGGGGAGCGGGGTGCCGGCCCAGTTCCAGCCGGGCTCCACGGGCTTCGAGGAGTCCGCCCCGAGTTCATGAGGAGACTCGAGGAGCGGAGCCCCTGAGTGGCCGTCTCCCCCGCCCCCGCATGCTCGCGGGCGGGGGGCTGCCCTTGTGCTAGGGAGGTGGCTCGAGGTTGGACGCGATGGTCACGAAGTCCGTGTCGCCCACCTGCCACAGCTCCACGGGGGCGCGCGCCTCGCCATTGGCATCGAAGTTCAGCGGGCCGCTGGCGCCCTCGATGTTGACGCTCCGGCCCGCGGCCAGCTCCGCCGCGAGGTAGGTGAAGTTGGAGTTGGTGAGCTGGGTGTTGGTGCTGCTCGCGCCGCTGGAGACGCGCATCAGCGCCTCGGCGATCTTCGCTCCCGTCACCGCGTTGCTGGTGCTCAGGGAGTAGGACGCGCCCAGGGCCAGCAGGTACATGGCGTCATAGGCGTTGGAGGTATAGGCGTACGCGGCCGGATCCTTCTTGTACTTGTCGGTGAAGCGCGCGCTGAAGGTGTTGAAGGCCTGGCCCGTGCCCTGGGCCGGGGCCGTACCGTAGAAGCCCCGGGCCTGCGCTGCCGCCAGCGCGTCCGCCAGCACGGCCTTGTCCTTCACGCTGTCGGAGAAGAACCAGCGGTGGCCGTTCTCCCGCTTGAGGTTGGTCCGGTTGGCGGCCTCCTTGAGGATGGCCTTCACGTCATCCGCGAAGCCGATCAGCACGGTGACGTCCGGGTCGTACGTCATGTCGAGCGAGTCCAGCACGGCCTTCACGTCGCCGCCGCGCTGGTAGAGGAAGGGCCGGTTGGCCACCCGTGTCGGGCCGGTGCTCAGCTGCTCGGAGATGATGTTGGAGAGGCCCTGGCCATAGGTATCCTCGACATAGAGGATGCCCACCTTGGCCGGAGCGCCGAAGCGGCTGTCCGAGCGCAGCAGGTTCGCGATGACACTGCCCTGGATGGCATCCGAGGGCGAGGTGCGCCACAGCAGGCCCACCGGGCCGCCGTTGGTGTCCGGCTTCGCGGTGAGCTCCGGCGAGGAGGCGCTGTAGCTCATGGTGAGCACGCCCGCGGGGATCGCCACATCCGCCGCCGCGATCGTCTGGCTGCTGCCAGCCGTCAGCACCGCCGCCACCTTCTTTTCCTTCACCAGCCACCGGGCCTGCTCCTCGGCGACGTCCTTGCTGCTCCCGGTGTCGCAGAAGTACAGGGCGATCTTCTTTCCGTTCAGCGTCCGCTGGTTGACCTCCTCCAGCGCGAGCAGTGCGGCGTTGAAGCCCTGGACGTCGGACTCGTCCTCGCTGGCTCCTGGCTCCGGGCTGGTGTGGATGGGGAAGAGGCCGCCCATCCGGATGGCATCGGCGTCGGTGGAACCGTAGGGCTCGACCTGGCAGCCGGCGGGCAGGGGCATGCAGACCCGTTCCGTGCACACCTGCGCCTCCAGGCAGTCCGCGCTCGTCTCACACTCGAGCCCGGGCGCCACGATGAAGCTGCACCCGGTGGCCAGCACCGACATCACTCCCGTCAAGAACAGCGCGCGCATCAGAAGTTCACCTCCACACCGGCCCCGGTCCCCCGGGGCGCAGATGTCAGCCGGACCTTGCCGGGTTTCGTCACGGGCTCCTTGGGGTAGAGCAGGACGGCGGCCACCGCGCCCACCAGGCCCACCCCGAAGCCGATGTCCGCCACCAGCGCGTTGCTCCGGGTGGCGCTCTTCGCCGCCAGCTTCTGGTCCAGCTCCGTGGCGGAGTTGAACGCGGTGCGCGAGTTGTTGGCCTGAACCCCGAAGAAGGCCCCCACCCCCGCGCTCGCCAGCGCCACGCCGCCCAGGGCGATGGACGTCACCTGCATGCGCTTGCGCGAGGCCTGTGCCTCCTCGTACGCCACCTTCAGCCGCTGCTGGTTGGCCTCGTCGGTGAGCCGGGCCTCGGCCCGCTCGGCCTCCGCCCGCTTCCTGGCCTCCTCGGCCTCCGCGCGCAGCCGTTTGCGCTCGGCCTCCGCCGCCGCCGTCGCCTTCTCCTCCTTCTCCTTCTGCAGCCGCAGCCGGTCGATGGACAGGCGCGAGCGCTTGCGCAGCTGTGCGTCCTCTCCGTCCGTCAGGTACCTCTCGTAGTAGGAGATGGCCTCCGTCTCCTTGCCGGCCTGATCGTACGCGCGGGCGATGTTGTAGAGGATGCGCGTGTCCGGCAGGGACTCGCTCGCCTTCTCCAGCAGCGCCGCGGCCTCCAGGTACTTCTTCTGGTCGTAGAGCCGCTCGGCCTGCTTGATGAGCTCCTTGGGGTTGCGCGAGCCACCCCGCTGGGCATGGGCGGGGGCGGGCGCGAACAGGAAGGCCGCCAATAAAACCAAGACCAATCGCATGGTTGCGGAGCCTACTCCTGAACTCCCCGCCGGGCGAAGAGGGTCCGGAAGAACGGGGGGGCCGGAAAAACGGCGGGGCCGCCCCACCTGGTGGCGGGACGGCCCCGGAAGACGGCGGGCCCTCCACGGGCCGGTGGCTCAGCTGCCCAGGCGCGAGATGAGCAGCTTGCGCTGCAGCGTGAGCGCCTCGGGGGCCTTGAGGCCCAGGGACTCGAAGAAGGGCTCCTGGCTCTTGAGCTCGGTCTTCCACTCGTCCTCCTTGATGGAGGTGACCTCGCTGACGGCCTCCGGGGACAGGTCCAGGCCCTTGAGGTTGAGGCCCTGGTCGGAGCGCGGCACCCAGCCCAGCAGCGTCTCCTCGGTGGGGACGCGGCCGTGGACGCGGTTCACGATCCACTCGAGCACGCGCATGTTCTCGCCGAAGCCCGGCCAGATGAACTTGCCGTTCTTGTCCTGGCGGAACCAGTTGACCTGGAAGATCTTCGGCGGGTGGGTGATCTTCTTCTGCATGTCCAGCCAGTGCTGGAGGTAGTCACCCATGTGGTAGCCGCAGAAGGGCAGCATGGCCATGGGGTCGCGCCGCACCACGCCCACCTTGCCGGTGGCGGCGGCGGTGGTCTCGCTGCCCATGGTGGCGCCGAGGAACACGCCGTGGGTCCAGTTGAAGGCCTGGAGCACCAGCGGGACGGTGTTGGAGCGGCGGCCGCCGAAGATGAGGGCGGAGATGGGCACGCCCATGGGATCGTTGGCCTTGGGGCTGAGGACCGGGTTGTTGGAGGCGGGCGCGGTGAAGCGGCTGTTGGGGTGCGCGGCCTTCTCGGTGCTGCCCTTCTTCCAGGGGCGGCCCTGCCAGTCGGTGAGCTCCTCGGGGACCTCGCCGTCCATGCCCTCCCACCACACGTCACCATCGGCCGTCATGGCCACGTTGGTGAAGATGGTGTCCCTGGCCACGGAGGCCATGGCGTTGGGGTTGCTCTTGTAGTTGGTGCCGGGGGCCACGCCGAAGTAGCCGGCCTCGGGGTTGATGGCCCACAGGCGCCCGTCCGGACCCACGCGCATCCAGGCGATGTCGTCGCCCACGGTCTCGATCTTCCAGCCCTCGTACTCCTTGGGCGGGATCATCATGGCGAAGTTCGTCTTGCCGCACGCGGACGGGAAGGCCGCCGCCACGTAGGTGGTCTCACCCTTGGGGCTGGTGACGCCCAGAATCAGCATGTGCTCGGCCAGCCAGCCCTCGTGCTCGCCGAGGTAGCTGCCGATGCGCAGCGCGAGGCATTTCTTGCCCAGCAGCACGTTGCCGCCATATCCGCTGCCGAAGCTCCAGATGGTGTTGTCCTGGGGGAAGTGGCAGATGTAGCGGCGGTCCGGGTTGAGATCTCCCGTGCTGTGCAGACCGCGGTTGAAGTCGTTGGAGTCGCCGAGCATGTCCAGCGCGGCCTTCCCCATGCGGGTCATGATCCGCATGTTGAGCGCGACATAGACGCTGTCGGTGAGCTCCACGCCAATCTTGGCGTAGGGGCTGCCCAGCGGGCCCATGACGTAGGGCACCACGTACAGGGTGCGGCCCTTCATGCAGCCGGTGAACAGGTGGGTGAGCTTGGTGTAGGCCGCCTCGGGCTCCATCCAGTTGTTGGTGGGGCCGGCGTCCTCCTTGTTGGTGGTGCAGATGAACGTGAGGTGCTCCACGCGCGCCACGTCGTTGGGGTTGGAGCGGTGCAGGTAGCAGCCCGGCCGCTTCTGCTGGTTGAGCGGGATGAGGATGCCCTCCTTCACCGCCATGTCGGTGAAGCGCTTCTTCTCCTCCTCGGAACCGTCACACCAGACGATGCTGTCCGGCTGGGTCATCTGCGCCATCTTGGCTACCCAGGCCAGCAGCTCCGCGTTCTTCGTGGGAGCAGTGCCCTGGAGCGCCGCGTTGTGGGTCGAAGCCATTCGCTTGTCTCCTCAGTTGGTGGGCGAACCTTCCCGGGAGGCCCCTGTAAAAGCAACAACCGCCCCGGGTGAAGACCGTCCCGGCGCTGCCACGTTCCTTCAATTTCACTTATTGAACCCCCACTATTCAGTAGAAGACGTTCGAGAAGTACAGGCTCTCGGCTAGCGGACGTTCGGAGCGGAAGGGGTCTCACCTCCGGGCACACGAGTCCGCACGTTGGGGGCGTCCATGACCATCGTCATCGTGCTGGGCATCGTGCTGGTTGCCCTGGTGCTCTTCTCCATTGATGTCGTACCCATCGAGGTCAGCTCGCTGGTCATCGTGTGTCTGCTGGCGGTCACCCGGGTGCTGACGCCCGAGCAGGCCTTCGAGGGATTCAGCAACGACACGGTCATCTTCATCTTCACGCTGCTGGCGATGACGGAGGGGCTGGCCAGTACGGGCGTGGTGCACCTGGTCGGGCAGCGGCTCGCTTTCTTCGCGCGCTTCGGGCACCAGACGTTCGTGCTGGCGATGATGGTGGTGGTGGCGGTGTTCTCCTCCATCGTGTCCAACACGGTGACGACGGCGGCCTTCCTGCCGGTGGCCATTGGCGCGGCGCAGCGCGCCAAGGTGCCCAAGAGCAAGGTGCTGCTGCCGCTGGCGTACGCCTCCATGCTGGGGGGCATGGTGTTCCTGTACGGCACGTCCACCAACCTGGTGGCGTCCGCGGCCTTCCCGCGCTTCGGGCTGGAGCCCATCGGGGTGGCGGAGCTGTCGCCGGTGGGGTTTCCGGTGGCGGTGCTGGGCATCCTCGTGGTGGTGCTGCTGGGGCCGGTGTTGCTGCCGGCGCGGGTGGGCAAGGGCACGGTGGCCGACTGGTCCCTGCGCGACTACCTCACCGAGGCGGAGCTGCCGCCGGACTCGCGCTACGCGGGCAAGGCGCTGGCGGAGATCACCGAGGGCCTGGGGCTGCGCGTCATCGGGCTGGTGCGCGAGGGGCAGTCGCAGCCGGCGGTCCCCACGTACCGGCTGGTGGGGGACGAGCGGCTCATCATCGAGGGCAACCGCGAGGACATCCTGCGGGTGAAGGACTTGAGGGGCATCGAGATCCGCCCGGACATGCGGTTGTCGGACACGGACTTGAGGCCCCAGGACACGCTGCTGGTGGAGGCGACGGTGCCCACGGGCAGCCCGCTCATCGGCCGCAGCCTGAAGGAGACGCTCTTCCTGGAGCGCTACGGCCTGGTGGCGCTGGCGCTGCACCGCAAGCCCGCCATCCAACGGCTGACGAAGCTGCAGATGCTGGGGCGGCTCTTCGGAGGGCAGTCGCTGTCCTCGCTGCCGTTGTCGGCCGGTGACGTGCTGCTGCTGCGCGGCCCGCGGGAGAAGGTCCAGGAGCTGTCGGACGGCGTCAACCTGCTCATCCTGGGGGACGTGGCGTACCAGCCGCCGCGCTACGGCAAGTCACTGCTGGCGGTGGTGCTCTTCCTGGGGGCGCTCGCGGCGGGCACCTTCAAGGTGATGCCGCTGTCGGTGGCGGGGCTGGCGGGGATGCTGGCGATGATCGCCACCGGGTGCGTGGACGCGCGGCGGGCCTTCCGCGTGGACTGGCGCGTGGTGCTGCTCATCGGCTCCATGCTGGCGCTCGGCGTGGCCATGGAGGAGAGCGGGGCGGGCAGGTTCCTCGGCACCCACGCGGCGCGGCTCGGCGAGTACGGAGGTCCGCGCCTGGTGCTGCTCCTGATGATGGCGCTCACCATCATCCTGTCCGCGCCCATGAGCAACCAGGCCGCCGCGCTGGTGATTCTGCCGGTGGCGGTGGGCGCGGCCACGAAGCTGGGCGTGGACCCGCGGCCCTTCGCCATTGGCGTGACGCTGGCGGCCAGCTGCTCCTTCATCACGCCGCTCGAGCCGAGCTGCGTGCTGGTGTACGGCCCGGGCCACTACCGCTTCACCGACTTCTTCCGGCTGGGCACGCCCCTGACGGCGCTGCTGCTCGCCTTCCTGGTGGCGGTGGTGCCCCTGGTGTGGCCCTTCCACAAGGCCGGGTCCGAGCCGGCTCGCGCCCGGGAGCCGGTGAGCGAGCGCATGGCGCCACGGTGAGAGGGGTGGTGGGTCTTGGAGATGCGTCCCAGGTCGTAGCGCACAGGTCCCGTCACCTGGGCGCACCCGCTCCACATTGGGGGCAGGCCGAGGCGTCTGCTAAAAGACACTTCGTTCTCGCCGTGCCCCGTGCTGGCGGGTGCATTTCTTGATGGGAGAGGGTCATGACGCGCCTGGTCGCGTGGAGCGTGTTGCTGCTCGGTCTGTCGGTGGGATGTGGCGCGGGTTGTGACCCGGGGACGCCACCGATGCGCGAGATGCCGGATGCGGACCGCTCGGCGGTGGAGGCCAGCAAGACCCTGGCGATCAGCGCCAACGGCAAGGACATCGTCGAGCTCACGGTGACGGTGCGCAAGGAGGACGGGACGGCGCTGGAAGGCCGCACCGTGAAGGTGGCGGTCTCCGGTGAGGGCAACACGGTGCTGCAGCCCGAGGGCACCACGGACGCACAGGGCGTGGCCGTGGCCCGGGTGTCCTCCACCGTCGCCGGCCTCAAGACGGTGACGGCCTCGGTGGAGGCCGAGGGCGGCCCGGTGACGCTGACGTCCCGGCCCTCGCTCGAGTTCGTCGTGCCGCCGGCCTCCCGGCTGGCCTTCACCCAGGGGCCCTCGGGCGGTACGGCCGGCGCGGTGCTCGGCGTTGTCGAGGTCTCCATCCAGAACGCGGATGGCGAGACGATGACGGGCGCCACGAACACCGTGACGCTGGCGCTCGGCTCCGGCCCGGCGGTCGCGGCCCTGGAGGGCACCGTGTCGGTGGCGGCGGTGAATGGCGTGGCGCGCTTCTCCGAGCTGGTGCTGAAGAAGGCCGCGCCGAACTACACCCTGGTGGCGAGCGGCGCGGGACTGACGGGCACGACGAGCTCCTCCTTCGCCGTGGCGCCCGCCGCGCCCGCCTCGCTGGAACTGGCCCAGGTGGCGGCCTCCGTGACGGCGGGTGCCGCGCTCAGCCCCGAGGTGTCCGTGCTGGACGTCTTCGGCAACAGGGTGACGGGCTACACCGGCACCGTGCGTTTCTCCTCCACGGATGGCTCGGCCACGCTGCCGGCGGACTACGTCTTCACCGCGGCCGACGCGGGCCACCACGTCTTCACCGGTGCGCTCGTGCTGAAGCAGGCGGGCGCGCGGCGGTTGACGGTGCGGGACACGGGTAACGCGGCCCTCGCCTCCACCCGCGAGGTGGGCGTGGTGCCCGGCGCCGCCGCGAAGCTCGTCTTCACCGGGCAGCCCACGGACCGCTTCGTCCGCCAGACGTTCGGCGTGCAGGTGGCGCTGACGGACTCCTTCGGCAACCGGGTGGCCGCTCGCGCTCCATCGGTGACGCTCGGCCTCAACAAGACCACCGGGACGCTGGTGGGCCGCGCCCCCGTGACCCCGGTGGACGGTGTGGCCTCCTTCTCCGGCCTCTCCATCGCCGAGGATGACTCGGGCTACGTGCTGACGGCCTCGGGTTCCGGGCTGACTCCCGTTTCCAGCAATGCCTTCACCATCACCGACAACCTGGCGCCCTCCGCGCCGGAGCTCACCTTCACGGTCAACGGCCTCGACTCCATCACCGTCGGTTGGAAGGCCGTCGGCGATGACGGTCTGCTCGGCCAGGCGAGCAGCCACGAGCTCGTCTACTCCACGGACCCGGGTTTCGCCTCGGCCTCTTCGGTGGTCCTGGGCTCGCCCAAGCCGGCCGCCGCGCTGGAGTCGGCGACGCTCTCGGGCCTCCTTCCCGGCACCCCCTACTACGTGGCCCTGAAGGTGATGGACAACGCCGGCAACTCCGTGCGCGTCACGGGCTCGGCCTCCACTCCGGACCCCGAGGCCTCCCGGCTCGTCTTCCTCGAGCAGCCTCGCAACGGGACGGCCGGCGTGCCGCAGTTGGCTCCCGCCGTCCAGGTGGCCATCCAGGACGCGGCCGGGCGCATCGTGAGCGGCTCGAGCCTCGCCGTGACGCTCACCGTGAAGGGCGTCTCGGGCTTCGGTCCCTTCACCGTCAACGCCAGCGGAGGCGTGGCCACGTTCGACGGCACCCGGGCCGTGCGGATCGACAAGGCGGGGGAGAACTACTCCCTGGAGGCCACCGCGAGCACCGCCTCGGGCACCCCGCTCATCCCCGCCACCAGCAACTTCTTCAACATCTCCCATGCCTCGGCCGCGCGCCTGGTGCTGTCCGGCTCGAGCCCCGTCGTCTCCGGCTCCGAGCACAGCGCCACGGTGAAGGTGCTGGACTCCTTCGACAATGTCGCGGAGGGCTATTCCGGCACGGTGACGCTCGCCTCGGGTGACGCCGGCGCCTCGCTGCCAGCGGGCCACGCCTTCACCGCCACCGACAAGGGGCAGTACACCTTCCCTGGCGTCATCCTGCGCACCCCGGGCAAGCAGACGCTCACCGCGTCCTCCAGCGACGGGCTGCCGGGCAACACGCTGGAGGTGGAGGTGACTCCGCCTCCTCCGGACACGCTGGTGCTCACGGGGCCGCCGGGCCCGGTGAAGGCGGGCGACTCGTTCATGCTGAAGGTCGAGGTGTTCGACGGCTTCGGCAGGCCCAAGACCGGTTACACCGGCACGGTGCGTTTCACCTCCTCGGACAGCAGGGCCGAGCTGCCGCCGGAGTACACCTTCACGCCCGCCGACCTGGGCACGAAGGAGTTCCCCGTCAAGCTGTTCACGGCGCGCGCGCTCGCTCACTCCGTGACGGTCGAGGACAAGGCCACCCCGTCGCTCACCGCCACGGCCAGTGTCCAGGTGACGTGGGCCGAGCTGGCGCGCTTCCTGATGGACGCTCCGGCCTCCGCGAAGGCGGGCGACCCGGTCACCGTGAAGGTCACCGCGCTCGATGCCTACGACAACACCGTGGAGGACTACCTCGGGACGGTGGGCTTCTCCTCGGCTCCGACGGGCGCCGAGCTGCCGGCGGACTACACCTTCGCCCCGGCGGACAAGGGCAGCGCCTTCTTCTCCTTCACGCCGAAGAAGGCCGTCTCCACCACGTTCACCGTGACGGACGCGGCCCTGGGCAAGAGCGGCTCCGACACGGTGGACGTCACCCCCGCCTCCGCGATGCAGCTCGTCATGGCAGTGACGCCCTCGGGGCCTGTTGTCGCGGGCACCGCGCTCACCGTCGACGTGACGGCGATGGACGGCTTCGGAAACGTGGCCACCGGCTACACGGGCACGGTCCACTTCGCATCGAGCGACGCGAAGGCGGCCCTCCCCGGCGATACCGCGTTCGTCCCCGGGGATTCCGGCCACAGGTCCTTCTCCGTGACGCTGAAGACGGCCCGGGTGGATGCCCAGACGCTCACCGTGAAGGACGTGGCCAGCGCCTCCCTGGCGGCGGAGACCTCCATCCGGGTCGACGCCGGCCCGGCCGAGAAGCTCGCCTTCCGCGACCCGCCTGGCAGCTCCACCCGGGTACGTGAGTCCCTGGGCACCGTGAGCGTGGTCGTCACGGACGGGTTCGGCAACGTCGTCGACGTCTCGGAGCCGGAGATCTCCCTGCGCCTGACCGGCGGCAATCCCGCGGCCGTGCTCGGTGGCATGGTGCCGGCCAGCCCCTCGGGAGGCATCGTCACCTTCGGCTCCCTCTCCGTGGACCAGCAGGGCTCGGGCTTCCAGCTCGAGGCCTCGGGTGGCTCGTATGCTCCCGTCTCCAGTGCGGCCTTCTCCATCGTGGACGACGTCGCGCCGAGCGCTCCGGTGCTCGCCGAGGTGAGCAAGACGAGCGTCCGGGTGGAGCTGCAGTGGAACCTCGTGGGCGATGACGCCATGGCCGGCTCCGCCTCCAGCTACGAGCTGCGTTACGCGACGAGCACCATCGACGACTCGACGTTCGGCTCCGCCTCCACCACGGGGGTGGTGGTGAGCCCGCTGGGCTCGGGCTCCGGGATGTCGGGCGTCATCACCGGGTTGAGCCCCAACACCTCGTACCAGTTCGCGCTGAGGGTGAAGGACGACGTGGGCAACGCGAGCGTGCTCTCCGTGCTGAGCGTGACGACCCGCGTGGACCCGTGCGCCGGGTACACCTGCACGGCGGCCTCGCCCACCTGTGCTCCGGATGGGGTCTCACGCATCACCTACTCGTCGACCTGCGTGGACGTGGACAACACCCCCACGTGCCAGGACTCGCAGACGACCACCGCCTGCCCGGGCACCGACGCCGTCTGCTTCAAGAGCGCCTGTGACACGGCGGCGAAGCCGGGCGCCAGCGCGCTCCGCGTCTCCGAGGTGATGCACTCCGCCTCGGTCGGCACTACGGAGTACGTCGAGCTGACCAACACCACCTCCTCCCTGCTCAACCTCAACGGGCTCGCGGTCACCTTCAAGAACGGTGGCGGCACCACCCTGGGCTCCTTCACGGTGGGCTCCGGGAGCGTGCCGGCCGTCATCGACCGCAAGGGCACCTTCGTCCTGGCGCAGAACCAGGACACGGCCACCAATGGTGGCGTCTCCGCGGACTTCGCCTATGGCTCCGGCATCGACCTGGACAAGGAGGGACGGATCCAGCTCGTCAGCGGCGCCACCTCGGTGGAGGACTTCACGTACACCCTGAGCTTCCCGCAGACGACGGGCCGCGCGATGAATCTCTCGTCGCTCGTGGTGGGCACCCCGGCCAGCGCGCAACCCTGGTACTGGTGTGACTCCGAGCTGACGGCGCTGCTCTCGGGCGGCGACTACGGTACGCCCAACGCCGCCAACTCCTCGTGCGGCATCGCGCCCGCGGCTCCCGTGGACTATTGCGCCATCCAGTACCCGAAGACGTTCCCGTCCGGGGATGGTGTCTACCCGGCCACCGTGACTCCCGGTTCCTCGTGGACGATCTTCAGCCAGTTCCAAGAGCCCGGCGTCACCGACCGGAACACGAAGGGCAACGATGGCTACCCGCATGTCTCCGCCGAGCTGGGCTACGGCACGGATGCCAGCAACCCGGCGGGCTGGACGTGGACGGCGGCGAGCCCCAATGCCGGCTACTCCAGCACGTCCAGCAACAACGATGAGGTGCAGGGGACCCTGAGCATTCCCACGGCGGGCACGTACAAGTACGGCTTCCGCTACCGGCTCCTGGATCCGGCCACGGGCACCTATTCGCCCTATACGTACTGCGACCAGAGCGGGGCCGTGACGCCTCCGGCTGGCACCTACGGCACCGTGACGGTCGCCACGCCGCCGCCTCCCGTCTTGACCAATCACGTGGTCATCAGCGAGCTGGCTCATACGGGGCCGAATGGGAACGGTGACGAGTTCATCGAGCTCCACAACCCGACCAACGCGGACGTGTCCCTGTCCAACTGGACGCTCCAGTACAAGGCGGCGACCAGTGGTTCGTACGCGACGAGCTACACCTTCTCGATCGGCGCGAAGCTCTCCGCCCGCGGCTATTACCTGCTGGAGTTGTCCGGCGGCACCTACTCCGGTTCCACCCTCTCCAATGGGTTCTATACCCAGGCGATGGCCCAGGCTGGCGGCCATGTGCGCCTCGTCCAGGCGGATGGCGTGACGGTTGTGGACACGGTGGGTTACGGCTCGGCGAACGCCCCCGAGGGCAGCGCCATCACGGGCACCCTGGCCACCAGTGGCAGCTACGAGCGCAAGGCGGTCTCCACCTCGACCGCGGCGACCATGGCCGTGGGGGGCAGCGACGCCACTCGTGGCAACGGGTACGACAGCGACAACAACGCGAATGACTTCGTGTTGCGCACGACGCGTCAGCCGCAGAACTCCGCGAGCGCCACGGAGATCCAGTAGCCCGCCGTCCCACGGACGCTTCTCAAGGCCGTCCCAAGTACACCGGGGCGGCCTCTTGCTTCAGTGGATGGCGGCGCGCAGGCCGATGCGCTCGAGCACCTCGGCCTCCAGGACGAGCAGCTCGTCCAGCCGCGTGCGCACCGTGGCCTCGTCGCCCGCCGCCGCGGTGACGGCCAGCCGGAAGAAGAGGGACTGGTGCCCATCCTCGGACTGCGCCAGCTCACCGTAGAAGCGGCGCAGCATGGGGTCCTCGAGTCCCTCGGCCAGCAGGGAGAGACGCTCGCACGAGCGGGCCTCGATGACGGCGGCCACCAGCAGCCGGTCCACCCGGCGCCCGTCCGCGGAGGTGCGGACGAACTTCTGCAGCCCCTGGGCGTACGGGTCACCGGCGTCGCGCCCCAGCGTCAGACCCCGGGCCGCCATCAGGTCCAGCACGCGGGCCAGGTGGGCGCTCTCCTCGCGCGCCAGCCGTGCCATCTGCGCCGGCAGGCCGGGCAGGTCCGGGTACACCTGCAGCAGCGAGAGGGCGTTGGCCGCCGCCTTCTTCTCGCAGTGGGCATGGTCCACGAGCACCTCGTCGAAGCGCTCGAGTGCCAGCGGCAGCCAGCGGGGATCCGAGGCGACTCGGAGGATGACGGGGCCCTCTCCGGACAGGGGACGGCGCTCAGGGGTGGGACGGGACATGGTGCACTCCGGCGAGGGCGCGGAGTGTAACCGCCCCGCTCGCGGACGCTACTGCTGCCGTCATGGGGCGCCGGGTTTGTGAGCCTGGCTTCCCGCCTTCCGGGCGAGCCATGGTGTGGAGGATGATTCCCGGGGAGGTCACCTCGATATGCGCTTTCGCTGGTTGATGGTCGTGCTCGCCATGGGCGCGATGTCCGCTGAGGCTTCGCCCAGGGTGCTGGCTCCTGCGGTTCTCACCCAGCAATTGGTCCTGGCGCAGGCCGCTGGGGTTCCCGCGCAGCTCTCCCAGCTCGTGCTCCAGATGCCGGACACGCTTCGGGTCCGGGTCCTGGCGGCACTCGCACGAGGGGACATCGCAGGTGCCATCGCCCTGTGGGAACTGGAGATGGGACGCCAGGCACCCCTGTGGCTGCGAGCGCTCCAAAACGCATTCAGCACGGGCAATCAACGGGCGGGCCCCTGCATCGAGGTGGCGAAGGCCATCTTCGAAGGCTTCAAACGCCTCGGTGCGGAGCCCTCCTTCGTCCGGTTCACTGCTCAGGGCTCCCGGTTCCTGGGATTCGAAATGCGCGCGGGCAAACCGGGCAGCACCATTCAAGTCAGTGAGCGATGGATGCATGTCGTCGTGCGGGTGAAGGATCGGCTCTACGATGCGTTCACCGGCCCGGCCGGGCTTCCAGTGGATGAATACATGAAGCGGTTGGTGACGGAGCCTGGAGCGAGCATCACGTCACAGACCGTGAGCAGCCTGTGACGCCACGAAGCGATCCACGAGTCCGATGATCTCCGTGAGCGTGCGCTCCAGGTCGCCTCCGCACGCTTCGAGCAGGTGCTTCCCCCACCACATCGACGAGGCCCGCCATTCCGGGTGCTGCGCGTACAGCCAGGCCTCGAAGCGTTCATGCTGGCCCGGCTGTTGCGTGTCCCGCAGGGCCGCCTCATAACCGTGAATGAACAGCAACAGGTGTTCGAGCGAGAAGTGGGGGGCGAACATCCGGGGGCGTTCGCAGATGCTCCGGATGCGCGCGAAGAGGTCGTCCTGCTTCATCACACCCCTCGGGACCGGCACTACTCCGCCAGCACCAGGCGCTGGGTGCGGCCGGCCAGGTAGCCCACCTTGCGAGCGATCCGCGCCAGCGACTCGTCCTTCTCCTCCACCCGGAGGGTGAGCCTCGGCAACGACGACAGCAGGAAGCGGGAGATCTGCCCCAGGCACAGCGTGGCGTGGCCCTTCCCCCGCTGCGAGGGCACCGTGTACAGGTTCTCCAGCTCCGCCCCGAACTGCGAGCGGCTGCCGATGTCCACCTTGAACACCATCTCCCCGTTCTCTTCCAGCACGTAGGTGCGCCGGGCCCTCACGCGCTGCGCCACCCGCGCCTCGAAGTGGGGATCCTCCGCCAGCGCGTCCCGGCCGTAGATCTCCTGCACCGCCCCGAGCGCCAACGGCAGCAGGCGCGGCACATCCTCCTCGCGCGCCAGCCGCAGCAGCGGGTTGGTGAACGGCCCCATGTCATCCGCCGACACCGCGAAGAGCCGGTAGTTCTTCGACAGCCGCGGCTTGCCCGGACACAGGCTGCGCACCAGCGCGTCCACCGCCGGCTTCTCGCCCACCGAGGCCTTCAGCCTCACGCGCTCGGCCAGCGCGTCCGCGATCACTCCCGTGGACGCGCTGTCGCTCGCCGAGGGCACCACCAGTCCGCCCCCGCCTCCCACGAAGAGCGCCGCCGTGAGCGTCTTCCCATCGAAGCGTCCCCAGTACGAGAAGCTGCTGCGCCCGTCCGCCGGTGCGATGCCGAACTCCTGCAGCAACCCCAACAGGTAGAGGTTCTGCGCCGGATCCTTGGCGAGCAGCGCCCGCAGCGCATCGGCGTCCGAAGGGGCGAGTTGTTGGACCGTGATGGGCATGGGGGAGACGGACCGTCCTACTACACCATACGTCCCGCCAGGGTTTTCAAGGGGCTCCGCGCTTTCCGGGCCGGAAGTGGAACGGATGTGTCAGCGTCAGCGGCGCTTTCCCAGGTGGAGCGGAAAATTGTGCGTCGGCGAAAGCATCGACCAGGCAGGCGAGCACGAAGGGGTCCAGCACGGTGCTCTCCACCACCTCGCTGTCCTGGAAGTGGCCGCGCTCCCCCCGCGCCTCCAGGGTGAAGCGCAGCCTCACTGTTTGTGGACCCGGGTGGCGCACCGAGGCGTCCTCGAGGCACGAGCGCACCAGCGGCTGCACGGACCGGAGCGCCACGCGGACCTCCTCCTCGCTCCACGTGCCCGGCGGGAGCTCGAGCCTCGGCTCCTCTTCCGGGGGGGGCGTGGGGGGCGGTGGGGCCACGGGAGGCGTCCGCTCCACGGGCACCTCGGGAGCGGGGGCAGGGGAGGGCGGCCCGGGCGGAGGCGAGGCGGGGACGTCCACGGCCACGGCCCTGGTGGGCGCGGACGTGTCCCGCGTGAGCCAGAGCGCCAGCACGCTCAGGGCCACGAAGGGGATGACCACCCAGAGGAAGACGGCTCTGCCCCGCATGTGCACCTTCAACCCCCGAGCCCCAGTGCCTCCTTCAACAGCGCCTCCCGGGCCACGACGGGGGAGCGGGGGAGCAGCTCGGGCCGGAAGCGCCGCACCAGCTCCCGCAGCGTCACCGGCGTGCCGTCCCCCAGCCCGCTCCACGCCGCGAGCAGCCCGAGCACCCGCTCCACGGAGATGCCCCGCTCGCGCAGCTCGGCCACCGCGAAGGCGCCCTCCCGCTTGGCCAGCCGCTTGCCGTCCTCGCCGAGCACCAGGGGCACGTGCCAGAAGCGCGGAGGCGTCAGGCCCAGTGCCTCGTGGATTTGAAGCTGCCTCGGGGTGGACGTCAGCAGGTCATCCCCCCGGAGCACGCCGGTGATGTGGCTGGCCGCGTCGTCCACCACCACGGCGAGCTGGTAGCTGGCCACCCCGTCGTTGCGGCGCACCACGAAGTCGCCCACCAGCGTGGCCACGTCCTGGCAGGTGCGGCCATGCAGCCCGTCCTCGAAGCACCACTCGCCGGGGGCCGCCCGGAAGCGCAGGGCCGGCACACGCGTCCGGGCCCGCTCGGCCACGGCCTCGGGGGTCAGGGCGGCGCACGTGCCCGGGTAGCGCGGCCCCTCGTCGCTCAGGCCATGGGGGGCGCTCGCGGCGCGGGCGATCTCCGCGCGCGTGCAGAAGCACGGGTAGACGCGGCCCGCGCGCTCCAGCTTCTCCAGGGCCTCCCGGTACACGTCATCGCGCTGGCTCTGCACCAGGGGCGTCTCGTCCCAATCCAGGCCCAGCCACTCCAGGTCCCGGTACAGGTCGTCGAGGAACTGCGGCTTGCAGCGCGCGCGGTCGAGGTCCTCGATGCGCAGCAGGAACTGGCCACCGGCCGCGCGGGCCTGGAGCCAGCCGAGCAGCGCGCTGCGGGCATTGCCGAGGTGGATGCGGCCGGTGGGGCTGGGGGCGAAGCGTCCGCGGAAGCTCATGGAAGTCCCTGGCAGACTAACGCGCCCGGGGAGGGCTGGCTGCTTCCTCCTTGGCCCCCGCACCGGACATGCGCAGCTTTCCGTGGCCATGGACGCCACGGAAGGTTAACTGGGGACCGGGATGCGCTTCCTCCATTGTTCCGATGTCCACATCACCGCCGACTACTTCTCCCTGCCCTTCTTGAGGCTCGGCTGGAGGCGGTGGGCCGCCCTGGCCGAGCTGTCCGTGGGGGGGCGCAAGAAGGCCTACGCGCGGGCTCCCGAGACGCTCGCCGCCATCGCCAGCGACGCGGAGCAACAGGGGGTGGACCACTTCATCCTCTCCGGGGACGTCACCGCGTATGCGCTGGAGCCCGAGTTCCAGCTGGCGCGCGAGTCGCTCGGCACGCTGGCCGAGGATCCGGGCCGCTGCACCGTCATCCCCGGCAACCACGACGTCTTCACCCCGGGCAGTCACCGCAAGGGCCGCTTCGCGCGGTACTTCGGCCACCTGCTGGAGAGTGACCTGCCCGAGTACCGCCGCGAGGGAGCCTTCCCCTTCGTGCGGCTGGTGGGCCAGGAGGCCGCGGTGGTGGGCCTGCTGTCGGCGCGGGTGCCCTCCCTGCCGGGCATCGCCCATGGCCACATCGGCCCGGCGCAACTGGAGGGGCTCGCGGCGCTGGTGAAGGATCCGCGGCTCGACGGCCGCGCCGTGCTGGTGGCGGTGCACCACGCTCCGCTCACCCACCATGGCCGGGCGGACAGCTACTTCCACGGGCTGCGGGACGCGGAGGCGCTCTTCCGGCTGATTCCGGGCCCCCGCTTCGCGGTGCTCCACGGCCACATCCACAAGCGCTACCACCACCCGTCCACCGCCGAGCGCCCGCACATCTTCAGCGCGGGCTCCTCCACACAGGCGGGCCGAGAGGGCTACTGGGTCATCGAGGTGAAGGACGGCCAGGTGGTGGGGGGACAGAAGCACGTGCCCGGTGGGGCGCTGAACTGAGCGCCCACGGGGCCGTCTACTTCGCCGGAGTGCCCTGGCTCTTCTCCACGGCGTGGCGGGGAAGCCGCACGGTGAAGGTGGTGCCCTCGGCCTCGGTGGAGCGCACCTCCACGGTGCCGCCATGCGCGGTGATGATCTGCTGGACGATGAAGAGGCCCAGGCCCAGCCCCGAGGAGCCGGTGTGCTCCACGGCTCGCTGGAAGGGCTCGAACACGGACGAGAGCCCCTCCACCGGAATGGGCGGGCCCTCGTTGTGCACCTCCAGGCGCACGGTGTCCCCCTCGTCCCGGAGCACGAAGTCCACCAGGGAGCCCTCGGGGCTGTACTCGAGCGCGTTCTTGCCCAGGTTGCCGAACGCCTGCGCGAGCCGGTCCGGGTCCCACGCCCCCTGGAAGCGGCCCACCGCGGTCAGCTTCAGCTTGCGCTCGGGGTGGCCGGCCTCCAGCTCCTCCACCACGTTCTGGCAGATGTGACGGAGGTTGGCGGGCCGGGGGTGGATGGGGATGCCTCCGCCCAGCCTCCCCCGCGTGAAGTCGAGCAGATCCGAGATCATCCGCCCCATCCGCTCCGCGCTGGTGGTGATGCGGCGCACGGCCTTCAGTTGATGTTTCTCCACCCCCTCGGAGTGCAGCAGCGTGCTGGCGGACAGGCGGATGGCGTTGAGCGGGTTGCGCAGATCATGGGAGACGATGCCCAGGAACAGCTCGCGGAACTCCGCCGTGCGGCGCAGCTCCTCCTCGGCCCGCTTGCGGTCGGTGATCTCCACCACCACGCCGCCCAGGCCCAGCGGGGGGCCCTTCACGTCCTGCACCCGGTAGTAGCTCACCAGCCAGTGGCGCTGGACGCCCGGGTGGGCGGGCGTCTCTCCCGTCACCTCCAGGTCCACCACGGGCTGTCCCGTCTCCAGCACGCGGTGGAAGAGCGCCTCCAGGGTGGAGGCGAGCCCGGGCAGGACCTCGCGCACGGTGCGTCCGAGGTGGTCCGCCACGGAGCGCCCATTCATCTCCGCCAGGCGCTCGTTGATGCGCACATAGCGCAGCTCCGTGTCCAGGAAGGCGAGCCCCACCGGCGCCGTGTCCATGATGAGGTTGAGCCGGGTCAGGTGGAGATGGGCCTCGGCCCGCGCACGCTGCTCGGCATCGTAGAGGCGGCTGCGCTCCAGGGCCTGGGCGCACTGTCCCGCCAGCACGCGCATGAAGGCCACCTCCTCCGCGGAGAAGGTGCGCCGCTCGCGGAACGTCAGGCCCATGGCCCCGAGCACCTGGCCATCGGCCAACAGCGGCAGGGTGGCGAAGGCGCCATGGCCCTCCTCGCGCGCGAGCACCTCCCACTGCGGGTAGTCCGCCAGGAAGTGCTCCACCGTTTCGTAGAGGACGGGCGCACGCGTGGACACCACCTGGCGGAACATCACCGGTGCGTCCGCCGGGAATCGCGTCCAGTCCCGCACCACCTCGTCGCGGTGGCCCTGGGCCTCCAGCATCTCGAACCACTGGCCGTCCTCCGAGAGCAGGCCGATGGAGCCACCCATGGCCCCCAGCGCCCGCACCGCCTTGTCCACCACCACGCGCGCCACGTCCGTCGTGGTGAGTGCCTGGGACAGGGCGGCCGTCACCGCCTGGAGGCGCACGGCGCGCTCCTCCTGCGCCCGCACGCGCGCCAGCGCCTCCCGCTCGCGCGCCACCAGCTGCGCCTGGACGATGAGGCTGGCGGCCCGGCCCACCATCACCCGGAAGAGCAGCTTGTCCTCGTTGGAGAACTCGTGGGTGGTGCGGCTGCCCATGTGCGCCACGCCGATGACCCGCTCTCCATCCAGCAGGGGCACGCCGTAGAGGGCCTGGATGCCGCGGGTCGAGGCCGAGCGCAGCTCCTTCGGGCGCCGCTCGGCGGCGATGGTTCCGGCGAAGCCCTCGCCCACCTTCAGGCTGAAGCCCGTGGACTCCTCCTCGCCCAGCCCCACCGAGGCGCCCACCCGCAGCGTGTCCCCGTCGCGCAGCAGCAGCGCGAGCGCGTCCACCGACTCGGTGCTCTCCAGGATGACCCGCAGCAGCCGGGGCAGGAACGTGTCCAGGTCCTCCGTGCCCAGCGCCGCCTCGGAGAGACGATCCAACGCCACCAGCGTCCGCTCGCGGGCCCGCGCATAACGCGCCACGGCGGTGACGACGGCCGTGTCGCACGTCTGGTTGAAGTACAACATCTCCCGCACCACCACCCCGGCGTTCCGCTCGCCCACGTGCTCGCTGTAGAGCTTCAGGATGCACGCGCGCAGCAGGGCGTACTCGCTCGCTACCTGCTCCAGGTCCAACCCGGCATCCAGCCGCTCGAGCGCATGCATCTCGGGGAACTCCTCGAGGGTGCGGTGCTCGCCCGTGTGGACCGTTTCCACCACGTTGGCGATGCGGTCGAGCAGGTCCGGCAGGTGGTCCAGGAGCTGCGGCCGGGAGAGGCCCTGGATGCCCGGCAGCAGACCGGCTTGTCCCGCCCACGACTCGAGCACCCGGGCGCGGTGTCTCCGGATGAAGTCACACAGCCGGAGGGGGGCCTCGGGGCTGGTGGATGTGTCGCTCCCCGCCATGGCGTCAAGATAGGGACGTCCACCCGGGCGGGAGTGGTACCGGCGATCAGGCCTGGAGGCGCGGGGCCGAGTAGCGGCGCACGAAGTGGATCCACCGGCGCTCGTCCACCTCCACCTGCCACTCGCTGTTGGGCGTCAGCGGCAGACGCTGCTTGAGGAAGGCCTCCAGGTGGTCCGCCGCCTTCACGGGCGTGAGGCCCGGCGCGCGGAAGGCCACGCGCAGGAAGACCTCGAGCGAGGGCGCGACCTCCAGCACCGTGTAGATGCGCAGCGAGCCCACGCGCCGCTGGTAGCGCACGTCCTGCGGGACGGTGGCGGCTGCCTGCTCGGCGGGTGGAAGCGTCATCCAGTTGGACGGCTCGAGGGCGAACTCGAGCAACTCGGTGCTCGCCTCTTCCAGCGTTGCGTGCTCGTGGATGGAAAGCATGCCCACCTCCCTGTTGGCCGTCCGCCGCAAGAATGTGCCCACGTGCCAAGGGCGTGCAAGGGGGCGCGACCCCCTTCGCGGTGCGTCATTCCGAGACGTCATCCATGTGTCAGAGGTGTGTGCTACTCAGCCCCCGCGTGCCACTTCCGCCACGAAGCGCCAGGAGATGTGCGTGGCCTCGCCGGCCAGGATGTCACTGAGCTCGGCGCGCACGGACGTGCTGCGGTTGGCCGTGCGGAAGACGCGGTCCAGCAGCCAGGGCCGCTCGAAGGCCCACATCAACCGGCGGTTGAGGTGGAAGGCGGTGCGGAAGCGCGTCTCCCAGCGCCGCGCGTAGCCGCTCAGTCCCCGCGCGGAGAAGTCTCCCGCCGCGGCGGCCTCGGCCACCGCCTCGGCGGCGAAGGCGCCCGACTCCAGGGCGAACTCGATGCCCTCGCCGGTGAGCGGGTTGACGAAGCCTGCCGCGTCTCCCAGCAGCAGTGCCCGGTCGAACCCGGTGTGCCGGGAGAAGGAGCCGTAGGGCAGGTGGTGGCCCTTCACCTTGCCCACGCGCCGGGCGCCGGCCAGCTCCGCGGCCACGCGGGGGAGCGCGCAGAACTTCTCCAGCAGCGCGGGCAGCTTCACCTCGGAGGCGTCGAGCTGGTCCGCCCGCATGCCCAGGCCCACGTTGGCCCGGCCGTCCGGCAGCGGGAAGATCCACCCGTAGGCGGGCAGCAGCTCCTTCTCCCAGAAGAAGGCGAAGCTGCGCGGGTGGGAGAGGCGGACGTTCTCGTAGTAGGCGCGGACCGCGAAGGCGCCCTCGTCGCGGGGGAAGTCGGGAGCCCCGAGCGCGCGCCGCACCACGGACGGGGAGCCATCGCACCCGAGCACCAGGTCCGCGCGCAGCGGCTCGCCGTCCCGGCAGCGCAGGAGGACGCCGCGCTCGTCCCGTTCGATTCCGTCCACGAGCACGCCCTCGCGCAGCTCGGCGCCGGCCTGGACGGCGCGCCGGACGAGCCGCTCATCGAGCACCTGGCGGGCGATGACGCTGGCCTTGCCGCCGAAGAGGCGCGAGGGGATGGTCTCCTCGAGGACGACGCCGCCGGGGGAGAGGGCATAGACGGAGTCCACGGGGGCGGCGTCGGTGCTGGTGGGCAGCTCGCCGAGGCCCAGGCGCTCGAGCATCCAGAGGGTGCGGGGCGTGCACCCATCTCCGCAGATCTTGTCGCGGGGGAAGCGGTTGCGCTCGAGCAGCGTCACCCGGGCACCCTGCTGGGCGAGGAACGTGGCCGCGGAGGAGCCGGCCGGCCCCGCGCCGACGATGGCGACGTGGAGGGATGTCATCGCGCGCGTTGTAGCGCCTGGGTCCCGGCCCCGCCAGCTTGTTCCTCTGATAGCGCTTCCCGATTGCGTTGAGCCTGCGTTTGTGGCTTGAAGTGACTGATTGTCTCAGTCGTGCTCATTTGGGTTGAGCCTGTATCCGCAATGATGGAACCAACCCGCCGCATCCTCCGGGGTTATTGATTTCATTGCTTCTGCGACCGCGTGTTCGAGTTCCTCGCGAGTACATGCACCGGCATGCTTGAGCAGGTTCTTGAACTTGCTCCAACATAGCTCTATCGGATTGAGTTCCGGAGAATACGGGGGCAAGAAGAGAACAAAGGCACCTGCCGCCCTGACGCGTCGTAGGACGGACGCCGACTTGTGTGCGCCCAAGTTGTCCAGCACGACGACGTCCCCTTCCTTCAATTCGGGCACCAGGCAGTGCTCCAAGAAGGCGTCGAAGACCTCCGTCGTGGTGGCACCTTCGATGGTCATCAGAGCTCTCAGCCCTCGGCAGTCCAGGGCGCCCAACAGCGTGAGGGCACAGCCTCGATTGCGTGGGACGCTGGCAGGTGCTCGCTCTCCCTGCGGCGCACGAGCATACTCCCGGGTCATACCGATGTGACTGCCCGACTCGTCGAGGAAGATGAGCCGGTGAGGGTCGATGAGGTGCACCAGCAGCAGGAAGAGCGCGCGTAGGAGTTGGACCCTCCGTGCCTTCTGTTCGGTGGCGGTCAGGGACTTTTTTTTCGCGTCAGCGCCAACCGCTGAAGCGTGCGCCCCATGGAAGAGCGACTCACGGCGATCCCTGTGCGCGTCCTGTACTCCGCCGCAATCTCCGCGACCGTCAGGTCAGCATGCTCCTGCACGATCTGGGACACCACTGTCAGGCCCTTGTCCACAACCCGAGGGGGACGACCACCGCCGTGCGGCACTGGACCTGCGGAGCCTGTCCGGTGCTGAAGGCGGCGCCAGCGCTTGACGGTGGCTACCGCAAGACCGAACTGCTCAGCCACTTCTTCGATCGTGCACCCGCGGTCGCAGGCCGCAAGCACACGCTCGCGCAAGTCAGTGGAATAGGGCCGGGGCATGTCCACCTCCAGCCACTTCAGAAATCAGGCGCGCAGGCTCAACGCAATCGGGATGATTCCCAAAGCCCCCGCAGTGTTGAAATATGAAATGGGCTCAACGCAATCGGGAAGCGCTATGAGTGGGCGAGTTGCCGCGCTACCCTCTCGCCTTGCGCTTGAGGCTCCGCACCAGCGCATCCCAACGCGGACCGGCCGTGGTGTGATCGATATTGTAGAAGGCGAGATAATCGCGAACCAACGCCTTCCTGCCGCATGCGAGAGAAAGGAAGGCGAGCATCACCGCTGTCGGTCCCACGAGGGGGAACCACCCAGGAAAGAGGCGGCAGATCGTCATCTGCTGCCTCAGTTGCTCAACCTCATCGAGTTTGGCGTTGAGGACCCGGCGGAAGATCTGCTGGTCTTCATCCAGAACCTGGGGCGTGAGGATGTCGAGCAGTACGAGTCCGTCACCCCAGCGCGTCGCGAACGCGACGAAGTCCGCCAGTGCCTCCTCTGTGTTACCGAGCACGCTGGATGAGGGAAAAGCGGGCCAGAATGAGCGAGCTGGGTGATGGGCAGGCTCCCCGTGAGCAGGGGTATCCCATCACCGAGACTGGAAAGGTGAGGCACGTTGGCTGATGG
>NZ_DBNGVP010000208.1:0-25263 GCF_057119385.1 Archangium sp.
GGAGAGCCGTGAAGTCATCGTCAACCTCATTGGCAGCACAACGACGGAGAAGGGACTGCACATCCAGGCGGCACTCGATGCGGCAGACTACCCCATAGGCATCAAGGTAACGGAGGCCCAAATGGAGGTAACGGAGGCCCAAATGGAGTCGCTCCGTCTTGAGCGCGACTCGTTTCATGGCGACTGGAATTACACCATCCATCCGTGCTCAAATGCCAAGAGCTTGCACGGGAAATAAGTATCAATTGGAAAGTTTATTTCCAGACGGCGCCTTAAGCCTGCCTCCACATCTCAAGTACGCCAACACATCCAGGGCGAACGTCCTTTTCAGCAGCCCGGCCCAGTCCAAACGGGGTGTGCGCTCCTTCCAAAGGTTCCTCCACCGTCGCGGCAAAGGGGGGTCTCCTCCTCCAGCCCCGGCTCCGCCCCTGCTTGAGGGAGCGGCAGACTGGGTGCCCAAGACTGGCCACCTGGGCAAGCTGCCTCAGGCCCTCGTCACCGCATCTGCCCTCGGCCCTGGAAGAGCCAGCCAAAGCAGCCCTCGCCTCGTCTTCCGTCAAGCATTGTTAAGCGCAGGAAGTAGGAGCCTCTGACAAAGTGAGTGATAAGACAGTCCGTTCGAAAGACCATCGCCCAAGCCAGGCTTTTGTTAGACGCTCCAATCGATTTCCGCGCCAGCCGGGTTCTTCAACCTCTGTCCCACCACAGCTTGCGCAGGGTTGACGGGTGACCTGGATTGATTGACTCGAATCGGGGACTAAAGCATGGATAAACGGACATTGCTTCGCCTCAGCTTGTTGACTCTGGCCCTCTTGTCGGTGGGAGCGGCCGACGCGCAATCTCAATGCACGGAGCAGTCATTCGTCATCACCTTCAGTGAGTTTGCTCAAGGAACGGCCATCAGCTCCCAGTATTCGGCCAAAGGGGTGCGGTTCAGCAGCGGCTCGGGGTATCCGTTCATTTCGGGGGACGGGGCGAACCCGACGGCTCCGGTCCTGTCAGGGACACCTCAGTTCCAGGGGCCAATCACCGCTACTTTCATCTCTCCCGCTGATCCGGCGACTGCGGTGGCCACGACCCAGCTAGCCTTCGAAGCGGGTTACTTCGATGAAATCGGGTCGACTCAGGTCACCTTCCTGGACATCAACAACGCATCGTTGGGAACGGTCAGCAATCCAGGAAGAGGAATTAATACCTTTACCGCACCGAAGGGGACGCACTCGTTCACGATAGGAGCGACGTCCGACGCCGCCGGCTTTGCCATCGACAATCTCAGGTACACGATCGGCCCGTCATCCGAGTTGACGATCCAGTCGCCTGGCAAGGGGAGCACCTTCGGGTTGACGGAAAACACCCATACCCGTTCACCGGACATCTCGTTCACAGCGGGCGGTAGCGGCGCGACCGGCCCGGTGTCGTGGACTATTTCCATGGAGTACGACACGGATCGAACGCGCGGTCTGCCCGGTCTGGTCAGTTCGATCAATACGAACGGCACTGCCACGAAGAAGCTGTATTACCAGTCCCGCGGAGGACGGGCGAGGATTACCGCTTCGACGAAAGATGACACAGCCTGTCCGCTTGAATACTTCTATGTCGTTGGCGGCTCGATTCCCGAGAGAGAGATTACCGACAGGCTCGTCCAGCTTTACCGGCAGGGCGAAACGCCGCGTCTGCTGACAGGCATCGCGGACAAGGAGAGCACGTACCGGCAATTCTCAGTCCGCACCAAGTACGACAAGCAAGCCCTTTGGCCTGTTGAGAGTTACGATGGCGGCAGTCACATCGGCTTGATGCAGATGCCATCTACGGTGCAGCGTGCCTGGGACTGGCAAATCAACACCCAGGACGCCGCGGATCTCTTCCGCGAGAAGCTTCGAATCGCCGCGGCGCTCGAGCGCAGGATCATCCAGGCGCATCGGGGCCTCAGGAGGCTCACCAGTGTTGAACGCGAGAACATGGCGCTGACACTGTATGGTCCTGCTGCGGCCGCCGGACTGAACAATCAGTATTACCGCGCCATCCAACTCCCGAACGGAACCTATGACTGGACCATCAACACGGCTAACAACCCAGCGGGCGTCCAGTATGCCAACGACGTTCGTTCCCGGATTCGATAGGGGGCTCTATGAAACGTATGACCTTGATTGCCGCTATGATGATGGCCTTCTCCACTGCCCATGCCGCCGGGATTACCTCGGAGAGTTGGAACACAGGTCGGCAAAAATCCTTGAACGCTACGCCTGATTTGCGAATCCAGGTTCAACGACTCCTGGAGGGCCTGCTGCCTGATGCGGATCTGGTCACGCCGATGGTGGGTGATGCCTATTTTGCCGACATCAACGGAGATTCCAACCTGGAACTGCTGGCTACGGTCGACTACAGCGGCCGTGGCTTCTACAACAATGTCGTCGTGGTGCAACAGCAGCAGGGGCAGTACGCTTGGACTGAAGCCAGGAACAACGGTCGGTCCATCGAGTCGCTGCGGACGCATCTCGTCGATGCGGACGGCGACGGCAAGCAGGAACTCGTGCTCGAGCGGTTCATGGACCGGTATGAGGGTGCCCGGCGTGTGCCCACCGAGATCGTCATCTACCGGTGGAACGAGCGGGGGTTCAAGGATGATAGCGACGCCTTCCCCGAGTACTACCGGACGCAGGTCGTTCCAGCCCTGGAAAAGAAGCTGATCGAAGCGTCTTCGAAGCCCTCGACATCCCGCGCGGTCGACGACTCCGAGGTTTTCGCGCTCGAAGCCGAGCTCTCAAGAGCCAAGCGCCGGGGGCGCATCAAGTAACTCAACTCCCCCGGTTGACGGGGGAGTCCCCCCGGCTGCTCTGTGGGTCCTTGGCCATATAGAGGAAGAGGAGTCCAGGGGTTCTCATGCCCCGCAGACTAACTCCCCGCATCCATCAGGCACATCGCGCAGAGAAAGCCAGCCCCTCCGTGCACCCCAGGTACCTGTGGCGTATAGGCGGGATAGAGGCCATGTTGAGGGTGAGGGCTGGAGCGCAGGTGCCGAGGAGGACCGCTGACAGGGGCCGTCCGAGCAGTGAGCCAAGCGGGTGGACAGGCCGCGCAGCCCCTTGAGGTACACGACTGCCCAGGCCGCGCTCCCATGGGGTGCGCGGCTGGGGGCTGGCTCTCTTGGCCCGGGCGGCTTGAGCCTCAACACCACGCGGCCTGGGGGGGCCCTCGCGCCGGGGCCAGCCTCGCACCTGCCGTGGGCAGGCCCAGGTGCTCCAGAATCGCGCGCACCCCTCCCGCTTCCTTCACGTACTCCAGCACTCGCCGCCTGCCTCCACACCTCACGCAGGCCAACACCTCCAGCGCGAAGGTCCTTCGTAGCAGCCCTGCCCAGTGTTGACGCGCAAGCTGGTTGATGGACGCGTGAGCGAACTGGTTGATGGGCATCACGCCGGTGGTGGTGTGCCACCGTGGGTGATGGGGAGGGGGGCGGTGTCAGGCGACAGGAAGATTGACGCCCTCGGCGGCAGTAGCTCTGACCCGACTCCGCCAGCGGTGAGGCCTCCGGCCTCAAGCGTAGTCCTCGGGCCCAAAGGCCCGCTGACCACGATGCTCCGATCCTGGTGATCACGATGGGCCGACGCGCGCAGTCTACTTCCCTGGCCAGGGCAAGGACATCGCCGTGGATGGCTCGGGGAATGCCTATGTCGCGTCGTGGGGTTCCGCGGGGGAGACCGTCACGAAGATCAACGCGGCGGGAACCTCGATCCTCTACTCCGTCTCTCTGGGTTGGAGTGACGTCAGCGGTATCCAGGTCGACTCCGCTGGCCATGCCTACGTAGTCGGAAGCGTCAATGCCGGCCAACCAGACGTGGCCGTCGGCAAGCTGAATCCCTCTGGCACCGCATTCGTCTATGCCGTGACGTTGGGTGGATCCGGCTCCGACGAGGGCACGGACATCGCCCTCGACACGGCGGGCAACGCCTACATCACGGGAGCCACGAGCTCGTGGGACTTCCCGGTGGTCAACGCATTCCAGCCCACGCAGCGCGGTGGCGGGGATGCCTTCATCGCGAAGTTGAACGCAACGGGCACGGCCCTCTCCTTCTCGACCTATCTGGGAGGCCAGGGAGGAGACCAGGCCAACGCGATCGCCGTGGACAGCTCGGGCAACGCCTACGTCACGGGGACCACGCTGCCGCCCAATGACACGGCGATCGGGAGTTTCCCGACCACTCCGGGTTCGGCCCAGCCAACGGTCGGTGGCTGGCTGGATGCGTTCGTGGCGAAGTTCGACTCAACGGGCAGCCGCGTCTACGCTTCCTACATTGGCGGAAGCGCCATGGAAATGGGCTATTCCATCGCGGTGAGTGGTTCGGGCATCGCCTACGTCGCGGGACTCACCGAGTCGACCAACTTCCCCACGACCAGCTCGGCCTACCAGACCGTCCTCGCCCCCGGCGACTACGGGAGTGCCTTCGTGGTCCAGCTGAGCCCAACGGGTAACGCGTACACCTATTCGACGTTGCTGGGTGGGAACTCCTCGGATCATGTCTCGTCCATCGCGGTGAACGCGTCCGGCACCGTCTTCGTCACGGGCACGACCTGGTCGACCAACTTCCCGACGAACGTCTACGCGGACGCCGGGTCATCGGATGCATTCGTGACGAGGTTCAACGGCCCTTGAAAAGAGTCGGGGCTGTGGCGGCGGAAGCCTCAACACCCTGCGTCCTGGGGTGGCGCTCGCGCCGGGGTCAGGCTCGCACCTGCCGTGGGTGGCGTCGAGGCCCTGAGGGAGCCCGGTCCGCTGAAGGTGCGGATCGAGCTCGCCGAGTAGGAAGCGCGCGTGAGCCAGCTTCTGGCGACAACTCCGTTGAGGCTCACCGGTGCCATTGTCAGGCAGCGCGCGGCTCACGCGTCAGGAACACCATGCGCGTCTGAATGCGCGGTGATTGATTCGTCTGTTCGCCAGGGATGTCCGGCCGTACGGGTCCGACACGCCAACCATAACGGTCCTAAGGTAGCAATTCTCGGGCGACCGAGTGCGCGAAGCAGCGTGGCCTCTCTCGTAGAGTCCCGCCGCGTGCCCACTGCCGTCCGCAGTCGACGGTAAGAGCGGCCGTACCCAAGATGCCCCGTACACTCGGGCGCCCTGGCGAGCAGACGAATCCCTTCCGGACGAGCACTCCTACTCGGCCCAGATGAGCGCCAGATCGAGCTCGAAGGACTCGAAGGGCTCGGCGCGCACCCGCTCGTCTCCGGCGACGGAATCGACGAGCAGCCAGTGGCTCCCCTCGAGCCGGAAGATCTCGAGCGTCTGGGCCACCGGGTCCACGTGCCACACGTTCCGCACGCCCTCCCGGGCGTAGATGCGCATCTTCTGGATCTTGTCGATGCGCCGCGTGCTCTTGGAGAGCACTTCGCACACCCAGTCCGGAGCGAGGTCGTAGTGCGCCGGGGCATCGTCTCCTCCGATGGCTCCGGGCAGGCGTTCGCGCCTCCATCCGGCGATGTCCGGCACGAGCTTGTCTGGCCGGGGGCCGAGGTGCAATTCAGGCTCGAAGAGGATGACCCACCCGCCTGGGCCTCCTGTTCCGAACAAGAAAGGCATCGCCAGGAGAGTGCTCAGGCGTGTCCACGTGTTGGTATGCGGCCGGGCCGGGCGAGGGCTGACGTGCAGCTCGCCGTTCAGGATTTCCGCCACCATCTCCGGGGGCACTGCCTGGAAGGCCGCCTCGACGGACGGGGAGTTCCGCTCGGTGGACGGTGGATCGGGAGGACGACTGGGGGCCATGCGTGAAGATTTCATCATGCCCCCCGCCCCGTGCAATCCCGGAGCCGTCGAGGTGCCATCGCCCCGACGGCCACGGAACACGTCAGCGCTTCGCTGGGCCCGCGGAGGTGCTGCCCTTCTGTCCGCGTTTCCCGGACGTCCAGTCCTCCAGCATGTTGAAGCTCTTCATCTGCTGGCCCAGGTCCGTGGTGCGGACCAGCTCCTCCACCTGCACGCGTGACTGTCGCGGCAGCTTCGCGTCCATCTGCGCGAAGCCGTACGCCAGTGCTCCCACGATGGCCGTGTTGAGCCGCAGCTGCTGTGGATCGCACTTGTCCAGCTCGTCCGAGCGCGCGTGGTAGTTCGGGCCGTAGAGCGCCGGCTCCTGGTTGGCCACCAGGTTGGGCACGCCGTGCAGCATGAAGTCGAAGTTGTCCGTGCCCACGATCGGTGCGTCCACCTGCGTGAACGGGCCCAGACCCTTCACCGGCTCGAGCGCCTGGTCCACCAGGGGCGGCAGCTCGGGGCGTCCGCCCGTGAAGAAGCCGTTGATGCGTCCGCAGCCGATGTCGAACGAGGACGCCATCACGTGCTTGTCCAGCTCGGCCTCGTGCGCCTTCACGTAGCCCTCCGAGCCGTACATGCCCTGCTCCTCGCCGTTCCACAGCGCGAAGCGGATGGTGCGCGCGGGCTTGAGCCCCAGGCGCTTCATCTGCCGCGCCACGTCGATGAGCGCCACCACGTTGGCCCCGTTGTCCAGCGCCCCCGTGCCCAGGTCCCACGAGTCCAGGTGCGCGCCGAGCACCACCACCTCGTCCGGGCGCGTGCTGCCGCGGATCTCCCCGATGACGTTGTAGCTCTCGTAGGCCGGCCCGGTCTGGAGCTCCAGCTCGGCCGTGAGCGTCAGCGCCTTGCCCGTGCGCAGCAGGCGCTGGGCGCGCAGCGCTCCGTCCCGCTCCATGACCATCATGGGCCGCGTGTTGCGCATGCCCACCGACACGTTGTGCCGGTAGAGCAGGTTGTTGGGCCTCGAGCCCATGTACACCACGCCCGCGACACCCGCCGCGAACGCCTGCTGTTCAATCTCCGCGGCCTCGGCGTACTCGCGGAACAGGTCGTCCACGTTCTTCAGCTCCGTGGTGTCCACGAGCAGGAACGCGCCCTTCGCCTTCTCCCCGAGCGCCTTGAGCTCCTTCTCCGTGCCCCGGCCCGCGTCGAGCAGCGGCGCCGTCAGTCCGCCTTTGGGCGTGGCGGTGGAGAAGGGCATGGCCGCGATGCGGGGCGAGAACTCCAGCCCCTTGCCGCGCACGGTGGCGGACGCCGAGCGCTCCAGCCACAGGCCCGGCATCTGGAAGGACTCCTTGCGCGCGTCGACGCCCGCCTCACGGAAGCGCGCGAGCGCCCACTCCACGGAGCGCAGGTTCGACGGCGAGCCCGTGGCCCTCCCGCCCACCTCGTCCACCAGGGACTGCAGATCGCTCATCAGCGGCGTGTCCCCGAGGAACGAGGCGACCAGCCGCGCCGCCTCTGCCCGCGAGGCATCCGGCGCCTTCGCCGGGGGCTTGGACGGCTCGGCCGCCAGGGCCGGTGAGCCGAGAAGGGACAGGGACAGGAGGGAGGACAGCAGCCGGCGGGAGGAGACGGTGCTCAGGCGGGGGCTCCAGGAAGAGGGGGGCCGCCATCCTGCCAGACTCCAGAAATACGAAGGCCCGATGTGAACCGGAGTCCACATCGGGCCCTTGCTGTGAGGCGCCACCCGGATTCGAACCGGGGAATGAAGGTTTTGCAGACCTTTGCCTTACCACTTGGCTATGGCGCCGCGAGAAGCGTGTACGCCTTATATGAACCCGAAACAGCCGGGTCAAGACAGGAGAGAGGGGGGCATGCACATCCGTGTCCGGTAGCATCCCGGGCGAGCGGTCCCGCCAGCCACCGGAGGAACGTCCATCATGCTGCAGGGTTACGGGCTGTACCAGGAGGAGCACGAGGCCTTCCGCCGCACGGTGCGGGCGGTGGTGGAGAAGGAGCTGAAGCCCTTCGCCTCCCAGTGGGAGGAGCGGGAGGAGTTCCCCCGGGAGCTCTTCACCCGTTTCGGCGAGCTGGGCTTCCTCGGTCTCAAGTACCCGGAGGCCTATGGGGGCTCCAACGCCGGGGAGCTCTACGAGGCGGTGCTGCTCGAGGAGATGGGGCGCTGCGGCTCGGGCGGGGTCGCCGCCGGCCTCGGGGCCCAGCACACCATCGCCACCGGCCCCCTCCACAAGTTCGGCACCGAGGACCAGAAGCAGCGCTTCCTCGCCCCGGCCATCCGGGGGGAGAAGATCGGCGCGCTCGGCATCACCGAGCCCCATGGCGGCTCGGACGTGGCCGGCCTGCTCACCACCGCCCGCCGCGACGGGGACCACTACGTCGTCAACGGCTCGAAGACCTACATCACCAATGGCGTCCGGGCGGACTTCGTGGTGCTGGCGGTGAAGACGAACCCGGACGCCGGGCACAAGGGCCTGGCCCTGCTGGTGGTGGAGAAGGGCACGCCCGGTTTCTCCGTGGGGCGCAAGCTCAAGAAGCTCGGGTGGCGCGCCTCGGACACCGGCGAGCTCTTCTTCGAGGACTGCCGGGTGCCCGCGGCCAACCTGCTCGGGGGCGTGGAGGGGCAGGGCTTCTATCAGATCATGGGCAACTTCCAGTGGGAGCGCCTGTCGCTCGCCCTGGGGGCGCTCGGGGCCATGGAGGAGATGCTGGAAGTGGTGATGGCCCACGTGAGGGACCGGCGGGCCTTCGGTCACGCGCTCCACGAGTTCCAGGTGGTGCGGCACCGGATCGCCGAGCTGGCCACCGACTTCGAGGCCGCGCGCCAGCTCACCTACCACGCGCTGCGTCTGCACGTGGGGGGCGAGTACGCCATCGCCCAGACGTCCATGGCCAAGAAGGTGGCCACCGAGACCGCCTGCCGGGTGGCGGATGCGTGCCTCCAGCTCCACGGCGGCGCTGGCTACATGATGGAGTACGACATCCAGCGCCACTGGCGGGACGCGCGCCTGGGCCCCATCGGTGGGGGCACCAGTGAGATCATGAACGAGATCATCGCCAGGCAGCTCGGTCTCTAGCCGGCCGCGGGGAGGGGGCGGGCGGGCATGCCGCCGGGAAGGGAATCGGGGGGCTCCTCGTTCTGCGGGACAGACACCGCAGCAGGAGGTCCGGGTGGTGGATCCCCGTATGCCTTGTACCGAGCTCTATGTCCGGCTCGGAGACGAGGAAGTGCTCGTGCTCGACTGCCGTGATCCCGAGGATTGGGATCGCTACGGCCTGCATATCCCCGGCGCCCTGTGGATGCCCTTCGAGGAGATTCTACAGGACGCGGCGATCCTCCCCGACGACGAGCTGATCGTGGTGTGTGGGTGTTCGCCGGACGGTTCGGACGCGCGCCGCGCCTGCCGCCTGCTCAACCACCGGGGGCTCACCGCGGTGTGTCTGGACGGGGGCCTCCAGGGGTGGATCACCCACGGGCTGCCCACCGAGAGCCATCTGTCGGGGGCCTCGGCCAGCGGGTTGTGCTGAGCCCGGGCGGGTACAGCTCTCGCCGCGGTGCGTAGCGGTCCGGCGCCAAAGGGTGTAAAGGACCCGGCATCCCTCGACCCCCACGAGAAAGGGAGTCTCCGACACCATGGCCAAGCTTCGCGCTGTCCTCATTGGCGCCACTGGACTCGCCGGCCAGCAGTTCATCGCCGCGCTGAAGGATCACCCCGGCATCGAGCTCACCGGACTGGCGGCCTCGCCGCGCTCGGCGGGCAAGGCGTACGCCGACGCGCTCAAAGCCTCCAACGGGATGACCGCGTGGTTCGTCCCCGAGGCGCTGCCCGAGTCGATCGCGAAGATGAAGGTGGTGAGCGGCGAGGAGGTCCAGGCGAAGGACTACGACATCGCCTTCTCGGCGGTGGAGTCGGACGTGGCCAAGGAGATGGAGCCCCGGCTGGCGCGGGACATCCCCGTGTTCTCCGCGGCCAGCGCCTTCCGCTACGAGGCGGACGTGCCGCTGCTCATCCCCCCGGTGAACGCCGACCATGCCCGGCTGGTGCGCGAGCAGCAGAAGCGCCGCGGCTGGAAGGGTTACATCGTCCCCATCCCCAACTGCACCACCACCGGCATGGCCATCACCCTGGCCCCGCTGGCCGAGCGCTTCGGCATCAAGTCGGTGCTGATGACGTCCATGCAGGCCATGTCCGGCGCGGGCCGCTCGCCCGGCGTCATCGGCCTGGACATCCTGGACAACGTCATCCCCTTCATCCCCAAGGAGGAGGAGAAGGTCCAGGTGGAGACCAAGAAGATCCTCGGCACGCTGGACGCCGCGGGGGCCGCCCTCACCTCGCACGAGGTGCGGGTGTCGTGCACCTGCACCCGCGTGGCGGTGATGGAGGGTCACACCGAGTCCGTGTTCGTCTCCCTGGCGAGCAAGGCCTCGGTGGCGGAGGTGGTGCAGGCGATGCGCGAGTGGCGGGGCGCCGAGGTGTCCCGGAATCTCCCGTCCGCGCCGCCGCGGTGGATCGAGGTGCTGGAGGATCCGTTCCGCCCGCAGCCGAGGCTGGACCGGGACACGCACGGCGGCATGGCCACCACGGTGGGCCGGGTGCGCGAGGACGGCGTGCTGGAGAACGGCTTCAAGTACCTGCTCGTGTCCCACAACACGAAGATGGGAGCGGCCAGGGGAGCGATCCTGGTAGCCGAACTGATGCGTGCCCAGGGGATCCTGGGGTGAGTAGGCTTCAGGGGTACTGCATTTAGGGAGTGCCCCCCCCGTCCCAACCCATGTACTGTGCGCGCGCGCACGGACTCAGTCCAAGAGGAGATATTTCAATGGCTTACGTGGTCACCGAGCCTTGCATCAAGTGCAAGTACACCGACTGTGTCGAGGTCTGCCCGGTCAACTGCTTCTACGAGGGCGCCAACTTCCTGGTCATCCACCCGGACGAGTGCATCGATTGCGGTGCGTGTGAGCCGGTGTGCCCGACCAAGGCGATCTTCCCCGAGTCGGATCTGCCCGCCGAGTACAAGGAGTACAAGGAGCTGAACGCGAAGTTCGCCACCCAGTGGCCGAACATCGCGGAGAAGAAGGCGCCCCTGCCCGAGGCCGAGGAGTTCAAGGACAAGAAGGGCAAGCGCAGCCAGCTCCTGGAGAAGCCCGGCAAGTAGTCCCGCCGCGCCCAGGTGTCCGAGGCCCTCCGCCCACAGGCGGCAGGGCCTTTTTCGTGCCCGGAGGCCGGCTCAGGACGCCAGCAGGGCACGGAGCTTCAGCCCGCGAGCCGTCAGCTCCTCGCGGATGCGCGCCAGGTCCTTCTGGGGCAGGCGTCCGCGGCGCCCCTGGATGCGCAGGGACACCTCGCGCTCGCCCGTGCGCTCCACCTCCACGGTGGCGTCCAGGGAGCCCCCCAGGCGCATCGCCAGCGCGGGCCGCTGCGACTTCACGAACACCTCGATCTGCTCGATGAGCTCCAGGGCCGCCTGCACGCGGACCTCGGGGTTCGAGGGCTCCACGGGTGCCGCTCCCCCGGTGCCTCCGGGCCGGGCACCGTCCGTGGCGGAGAGGGCCTCCACGGGAGGGAGCGAGGCCTGGGGCTCGGCGCCCGGCGAGGTGGGTGGGGAGCGGGGAGGCACCGGCTCGGCGCGTGGCTCCCGGGCGAGCTCCCTCGCGATGAGGTCGGTCACGCGCTGCTGTACCCGCTCCTGGTGGGTCTGGTGGGCGTCTCCGCGCACGTCCCGGAGCCGGTGGGCCTCGGCGCTCAGGCCCTGGCGGACCTGGCCCAGGTGCTCGGCACTGGCGAAGGCGCCTCGTTGGGGGGTCCGCGCCAGCGCGGTGGCGGCCAGGGCTCCGGTGGTTCCCCGTGGCGCGGTGACGAGGCTCCGGGTGGCCTGTCCCTGGAGGGGGGTCTTCGCCGTCTCCGGCGGGGCCTTCTTCAGCGCTTCCTGGAAACGTCCCTTGTCCGAGGCCGGCCGTGCCGGTGCTGTCTCCGAGTGTCCGTCGACCTTCATGGGTCCCTCGCGGTGCTGGGTGGAACCCGAGGGGGAGCACGGCCCGTGCCAGGGGGTGCTCGACGGAGGGACGCGGGGGTGGACTCCCGGGCCGTGGACGGGGAGCCCACCGGCGGGACGCCCACCTCCGTGGGAGCCGGCTCTGGGGGTGCTACCGGCTCGGCTGGCCGAAGGCGCCCGACTGCACGGGGGACGCGCCCATCAGCTCGTTGACGGCCAGGGGGCAGCGGGCCACGGCGTTGGGATCGGCCAGCAGGTTGCCCTGGGACCAGTTGCGGTCCTGGAAGATGAGCCCGTCGCGCAGCTCCAGCTCGTCCACCGCCTTCTTGAAGCCCCAGAAGCGCCCGCGCACCATCAACTGGGTGCCCTTGGGGATGCGGCTCAGGTCCAGGTACTGCTGGGGCGCGAGCTTCGCGGTGATGTTGACGGTGGGGCGCTTCTTCGGCGTGCCGAAGGGGTTGATCTCGTTGTCCTCCGCGGGGGTCGGGTACCAGACCAGCTTCGCCACGGCCACGGGGACCTCGGGCTCCTCCTCGACGACGGGCTGGCCCTTGCGCTTCTTCGCGGGCTTCTTCTTCTTGGGCTTCTCGATGTCCAGGTCGATCAGCTCGAGGCCGCCGAAGGCCACCTGCCGGTCGAGGTAGCTCTCGCGGAACATCTTCTCGGCGGAGCGGGCGGCGGTGGCGTTGGCGCGGCGGACCTCGATCTCATAGCGATCGCGCAGGGCGGGCAGGGTGAGGAAGAAGCTGTCGATGGGCTGGAGGCCCTCGGAGAGGAAGCGCAGCTTGCCCACGTCGATGGTGAGCACCACGGGCCCGAGGGCGGCGGCGGTCTGGAACCAGTTGGGGGGCAGCTTCCGGTCGATCAGCACGCGGCGCACCATGGCCACCAGGTACGCGTTGGCCTGGAAGCGCGGGGTGCTCAGCTGGGTGTTGAGCGCCTGGACGAGCAGGGGATCCAGGAAGAAGTTCTCGTCGCGCTTGTGCAGCAGGGGCGCGGTCTCTCCGAGGAGCGTGAGCAGCCCGCCGAGGAGCTGGGCACAGTGGGGATCGTTCGTTCCCTGGTTGAGGGCCTGGTAGACGCCGGTCCTGAGGAAGCGGCGGTCGAAGTCCTCCTCCTTGAGGTTGGGCACGTCGTTGCCGGAGCCGAAGAAGACCTCCGGTTGGGCGGCGGCGGGGAGGGACGAGAGGCAGAGGACGAGTGCGAGGAGCGCGGATCGCATCGGGCGCAGGCTATCACGCCGGGAGGCGGGGCTCCCGGGACGGAATGCGGAGGATGAGCGCGGCGGCGAGCAGCTCGAGGACGGCGGCGACGGCGAAGAGGCGGTGCCCCCCGAGCCAGTCGTAGCCGGCCCCGGCGGAGGAGTAGCCGACGAGCCCCCCCAGCCCGAAGGTGATGGCGGCGAAGAGGCCCTGGCCGGAGGCGCGCAGGTGAGGGGGGACGCGGCGGACGACGAAGGCGATGCTGGCCACGTAGAAGGCGCCGAAGGACAGGCCGTGGAGGAGGGAGAGGGCGGCGATGACGCCCCGGGAGGTGGTGAGGGAGAGCCCGGCCCAGCGCAGGGCACTGGAGGTGAAGGCGAGCACCAGGAGATCTCGGGGGGAGATGCGATCGGCCACGCGGGGGTAGAGGAGCATCACGAGCACCTCGGCGGAGACCCCGAGCCCCATGGCGGTGCCCACCACGGAGGGAGGCAGGCCGAGCGAGCCGACGAAGATGGAGAAGGTGCCGTGGTAGGGGGCGCAGGCGATCCAATGGAGGGCGCAGGCGGCGAGCAGCCAGCGCAGCTCCCTGTCGGCGAGGAGCTGGAGCCCGGCGAGGGGGTGGACGGGGACGTGGGCGGAGGGGCCGCTGGAGTCACGGAGGGTGAAGCTCCAGAGGGTGAGGGTGGCCAGGAGGGAGAAGGCGGCGAGCACGGTGGCGCGGCCCACGGAGTCCACGGCGAGGCCGAAGGCGGTGGAGGAGAGCACGAAGCCGAGCGAGCCGAAGAGGCGCAGGTGGGAGTAGGAGCCGCCGGTCCGGGCGATGTGTTGGAGGGCGAGGCTGTCGATGAGGGGGGTGATGGAGGAGGCGAAGAAGGCGTAGGCGGCGAGGGAGGCGACGAGGGTGGGGAAGCGGTCGACGAAGAGGAGGGGGATGAAGCCCAGGCAGGCGCCGGCGCAGACGACGGAGAGGACGAGGTTGGGGCGGCCGGAGCGATCGGCGAGGTGGCCCCAGAAGTGGGGAGCGGCGAGGGCGAGGAGGGGGCTGAGGGAGAGGAGGAGGCCGACCTGGGAGACGGAGAGGGTAAGGGATTTCAGGTAGGCGGGGAGGAAGGGCAGGACGATGCCGGTGATGGAGAAGTAGAGGGCGTAGAAGCCGATGAGGGGGAGGCGTCCGGAGGCCTGGGAGGGGAGCATCGAGTCGGGGGGGCGCTTAGCACGTTGGGGTGCCTTTTCGTCTGTTTGCCCCGCCGGGATTTGTGTACGGTGGCTGGCGCCATGTCGAACCCGGAGACCCCCCAGCCGCCCGTCACGATTGCGCAGATCAAGAATGAGGCTGAGTTGTTTCAGGCGCTCGCGATCCGCGAGGTGGTGTTCATCGAGGAGCAGCACGTCCCGGAGGGCATCGAGCGGGATGCCGAGGACGCGAAGGCGTACCACGTGCTGGCGTTCCAGGGTGGGCACGCGATCGGGACGGGGCGTCTGGTGATGTTGCCCGAGCCGCCGTCCGGAGAGACGGGGACGTGGGGGCAGATCGGGCGCATGGCGGTGCTGAAGTCGCACCGGAAGGCGCGAGTGGGAGCGATGCTGCTGACGACGCTGGAGGACGAGGCGCGCCGGCGGGGAGTGACGGGCATCCTGTTGCACTCGCAGCTGTACGCGCTGGAGTTCTACAAGAAGCAGGGGTACGAGCCGCTGGGAGAGGTGTTCAAGGAAGCGGGCATCGACCACCTGGAGATGCGCAAGAAGCTGTAGCCGAGCGCCCGAGCGCACAGAGCGCCCCAGAAACAAACACCCCGTCAATATCCCCTCGCCCTCCGGGAGAGGGACGGGGTGAGGGTATCTCGGATCCCAGGTTGAGCCCGAGTCACGCCCCCTCTCCCTCTGGGAGAGGGTTGGGGTGAGGGTCAGCGCATCAAATCCGCCGTCCCCGTTCGGCCGGAGTCTGCGCATGACGCGGATCCTCGGGCCAGCTGTGCTTCGGATACTTCCGGCACAGCTCCTTGCGGAGGGACGGGTAATGCCGTTCCCAGAACCCGGCGAGGTCGGTGGTGACCTGCACGGCGCGCATGTTGGGAGCGAGCAGGTGGAGCACGAGCGGAACCCTCCCGGCACACACACTAGGCCCCTGGGCCATGCCGAAGAAGTCCTGAAGCCGCGACTCGACCCAAGGAGGCTTGCCGGGCTCGTAATGGACCTTGGCGGTGCGCCCGCCGGGGAGGGAGACCTTCTCGGGGGCGTGGTTGGACAGGAGCCGGGCCTGTTCCGAGGTCAGCCGTGAATACAGGGCATCGAGCAACGAAACCCCCTCGAGGTCGGCGAAGCTGCGAGCCCCGGCGCACAGGGACGCCAGCGAGTCACGCATGAAGGCCTCGTCGACGGTGGGGAAACCGGCCTCGGGGAAGGCCTGGGCGAGCAGGGCGACGCGGGTGCGCCACTGAAGCAGGGCCTCGGGGTCGGCGAAGCGGCCGGGGCCGGCGGCGAGGGCCTGTTCCACGAGGACGCGGGCGGCCGCCTCGGAGGGAGGAGCGGGGGTCCGGGTCTCCTCGAGGACGAGATTCCCGTAGGACAGACGGGTGATGCGCTCGACGCGCTTGGAGGAGGGGTTCCACTGGAGGGCGTCGACCTCTTCCAGGGCATCGGGGTACAGGTCGAGGAGCCACTCGGGCTCGACGGCGCTGGCGATGCGGATGATGACGCCGCGGCCGGGACGCTCCTCGGCGTCGACGGCGATCATGAGTTCGGGCTCCTGGACGACGCTGACGTCGGAGAGCTGGGCGGTGCCGCCGCCGAAGAGGAGGAGCTCGGGGGAGCGGGGCTTGCGGCGGCGGGCGACGCGGTCGGGGTAGCCGGCGAGCGCGCTGAGCATCAGGGCCTGTTCCACGTCCTCGGGGCGGGAGGGGCGCTGCCCCTGATCGCGGACGGCGCGCCGGAGCTGACGCTGGACGCGGTCCACGGCCTGCACGGCGCCGTGCTCGAGGGAGAGCGACTGGACGCGGCCGGAGGAGAAGTTGAAGCGCTCGGCCTCGCGGAAGCGCTCGAGCAGCTCCAGCAGATCCGAGGGCCCGGCGACGACATTGGCGGCGCGGCCGGGGCCGGAGAGGTTGGTACGGGCCTCGCGGCGGATGTCGCGCTCACCGACGAGGGCGGCGAGGAGGGCCGCGTCGGCACCAACACCGCGCTTCTCGCCCTCGACGATGATGCGGGCCTGGCGGGGGTGGAGGGGGAAACGGAGGAGCCGCTGGCCGATGGGCGTAACGGACCCATCGGGGGCCACGGCGCCGAGGCGGCGCAGGAGGCTCTCGGCGGCCTCGAGGGAGGCGGCGGGAGGGGGCTCGAAGAAGGGGAAGGAGACGAGGTCGGTGATGCCGGCGGCGCGCAGGGAGAGGACGGTCTCTGCCAGGTCCATGCGGCGGATTTCGGGGGCGTCCTGATCGGGGCGGCCGTCGAAGTCGTGCTGGGTGTAGAGGCGGAGACAGTGACCGGAGCGGGTACGGCCGGCGCGGCCGGCGCGCTGGGTAGCGGAGGCGCGGCTCACCTTGGAGAGCTTGAGGATGGGCAGGCCGGACCAGGGCGAGTGGGAGGCGACGCGGGCGAGGCCGGAGTCGATGACGGCGGCGACCCCGTCGATGGTGACGGAGGTTTCCGCGACGTTGGTGGAGAGGATGATCTTCCGGCGCGAGCTGCGGCGCACGGCGCGGTCCTGCTCGGCGGGGGGCAGGTCGCCGTGGAGGGGGAGCAGGTCGATGCCGTGACGGCCGGCGAACTCGGAGCAGGTGTCCATGGCGCGGCGGATCTCACCGGCGCCGGGGAGGAACACGAGCACATCGCCGTCGAGCCCGTTGGCGTGGAGCCGCTTGATGCCGGAGAGGACCTGGGCATCGAGGTAGCGGTCATCGGCGGTGGGGAGGTACTCGAGGCTGACGTCGAAGCGGCGGCCCTCGGAGCGGAGGGTGGGGCAGTTGCCGAGGTAGGCGCTGATGGGGGCGGCCTCGAGGGTGGCGGACATGACCACGAGCTTGAGGTCGGGGCGGGGGCCCTGCTGGAGGCGGCGCAGGAGGGCGAGCGAGATATCGGCGGAGAGGTGGCGCTCGTGGAACTCATCGAGCACGACGACGCCGACGTCGCGGAGGGTGGGATCGGAGAGGAGGCGGCGGCCGAGGACGCCCTCGGTGACGAAGGAGAGCCGGGTTTTCGGGCCGCGGACGTCCTCGAAGCGGACCTGGTAGCCGACGGTCTCGCCGACGCGCTCGCCGATCTCCTCGGAGACGCGTTGGGCGGCGAGGCGGGTGGGGAGGCGGCGGGGCTGGAGGACGACGATCTCCTTGCCCTGGCCGAGGCCGGCCTCGAGGAGGGAGCGGGGGACGCGGGTCGTCTTGCCGGCGCCGGGAGGGGCCTCGAGCACGAGCGAGTTCGCGCCGCGCAGGGTGGCGACGATCTCGGGCAGGAGGGGATCGATGGGAAGGGCGACGTCGGCCATGGCCGATTCCTCCTAACGGTGGCCCGGGGCCACGGCTTTCAGGCCGACTCCGAGGTGGACTTGGGGTCGTTCTTCTTGCGGCCGCGCTTGGAGGGGGCCTTGGCGGGCTCGGCGGCCGGGGGAGCGGGAGTGGGTTCGGGAGCGGGAGGGGCCTCGGGAGCGGCAACGGCCTCGGGAGCGGGAGGCGCCTCGGGCGGAGCGTCGGGAGCTACCGGGGACTCGGGCTCGGCGGGAGCGGCACCGGAGAGGGCGGCGAGCTCGGCCAACTCGGCGGCACTGGGCTCGGCGGAGTCGGTCTCGAGGGGAACGGCCTCGGTGGCCTCGCCCTCGGAGACATTGGCCTCGGCGGCACCCATGTCGGCGGGGTCGATGAACGGCAGCCCGCGGGCGGCGCGCTTGCGCGGCTTGGCGGCGAGGCCGGAGTTCTCGAAGGCATCGGGGATGGGGGCGAGGGAGGCCTCGGCGAGGCAGCGGGCCTGGCGGAGGGCGACGTCGAGCTTCTTGCCGAGGGCGATGAGCTCGGCGCGAAGGGGAGCGGCCTGCTCGTGGGGGAGCTGGACGGGGGCGAAGCAGGCCTGCCAGGTGGCGTAGGCGGTGGCGACCTGGTCGAGCACGGGGCGGACGAAGGAGAAGTCGTCGCGGGCGAGGATGCGGGAGACGTAGGAGGACTTGAGGCGGCGCTCGTAGCTGGCGGCGAACTCCTGGCTGACCTCGCGGGAGGCGCGGCGGAGCTGGGGGAACTTGAGGTGGGGGAAGAGGGCCTCGATGACGGGGGAGCGGCTGCTGGCGCAGAAGGTGATGCCGGCGTGGAGCTTCTCGAGCGAGTCGACCCAGAGGTTCTGGAGGTTGAAGGCGAACTCCTCGCGGACCTCCTCGAGCTCGGGGAGGTCGCGGACCTTTTCGAGGAGGGCGGGGGCGGGGGCGCGCTCGGCGCGGACGATCTGGATGGCGGTGGAGAGCCACTCCTTCTCGCGTTCCAGACCCGGGCGGCCCGCGAGCAGCTCATCGGCGGCGGCGAGGCGCGAGTCGATGGCCTCGGCGAAACGGACGAGATCGTAGGCTTCGAGGGTGGACAGCGACATGGGGAGGGGCTCCTCGGGACCGGGCGGGGCGGGGGGAGATACCACACCGCGAGGGAGGGAGGGGGGCTGGGCTCAGCGGCCGTCGAGCAGGGCGGCGAGCGCTTCGCGGGCCGAGAAGTCGGGGAAGGCGTAGTCGGCGCCGCAGGAGAGGAGGGCCTCGGGGGAGAAGTTCCCGGTGCCGACGCCGATGCAGGTGGCGCCGATGCCCTTGGCGGCGGCGACGTCCTTGGGGGTATCGCCGATGACGACGACGCGGCATTCCTGGAGGGGGGCGCCGAGGAGGTTGGCACCGGACTGGGCGCCATGGCGGATGAGCTCGACGCGGTCCTCGTGATCGCAGCCGAAGCCGCCGAAGGAGAAGCGGTCGTGGATGCGGACGCGCTCGAGCTTGATGCGAGCGCCCTGGCGGACGTTGCCGGTGCCGAGGCCGACGGCGAAGCCGGAGCGGGAGAGGGCGGCGTCGACGGCCTCGCGCATGCCGGGGTAGACGCGGTAGTCGCGCTCGTCGACGAGGGGGACCTCCTGGGCGAGGTGATGGAGGTAGGAGTCGATGACGGCGGAGATGGCGTCGGGGGAGGGGTGGGCGCCGATGAAGTCGAGCCCCTTGCGGACGATGGCGCGGTCGGTCATGCCGGACATGCTGAAGGAGTCACAGGCATCGAGGCGGCCGTGGAGGGCCTGGAAGGCGAGCGCCATGGAGCGGCGGCCGGCACCGCCGGTGGTGACGAGGGTGCCATCGATATCGAAGAGGAGCACGGTGGGGCGCATGGCCCCCATGTAACGGAAGGCCGGGCCCGATGCGAGCGTCTCCCTGCCAGCCCACCAGGAGAGCCCCATTCCAAACCGTGCCCCGCCTCTCCCTCGCCGCCCTCCTCTCCCTCGCCCCCCGGGAGAGGGGTCGGGGGTGAGGGTGCCGAGGACCCCGGGTTGAGGCCCGTGTAAGCCCCCTCTCCCTCTGGGAGAGGGCTGGGGTGAGGGTCTGCGCCAGCCTCGAAGCCACTACGGCTCGACGTAACTCAACCCCTGCTGGATGGCTTCGCGAACGGCGAGACTCTCCTCGACGGGAAGCCGTTCCTCCAGAGCCTTGCGCACCTCGGCCCCACCCACACGCCCAAGAGTCCGCGCGGCGGTCGCGCGCACCTGCTCGTTGGGGTCGGCGAGGAGGGGAGTCAGAACGGGAACGGCCTCGAGCCCGGCTCGGCGGCCGAGCGCGAGCGTCGCTGCGGCGCGGACGGAGGAAGGCTGAGCGGTGCTGCGCAGCAACTCCTGGAGGCGCAGAGCGGCCTCGGGGTGGGCGACGACGGCCATGGCGGCGATGGCGCGGGAGCGCTGGGGCTCGGGGGCCTTGGGGTTGCTGGCGAGCCCGAGGAGCTCGGAGAGGACGTCGGGACCGAGCCGGGCCCAGTCGGCCTCACGAGGGAGCGCCTCGGAACTGTCGAGCAGACGGAGGATCTCCTCATGCAGCGTGCCGTGGGGCTGGGGAGCGCTGGGAGCGGAGGGAGGCATCAGGGCGGCGGAGGCCGCGCCGAGGTGCGAGGAGCCCGTCAGGAGCAGTGTGGCGAGCGCACAGGTGGACGCGAGAGACGCGGACCACGGACGGCGGTGCGAGGTGGTGCGAGCCGGGATGGGCTGTGGGGAGAAGGGCATGGGGGAGCTCCCTCGTATGGACATCAACGGAGCCCGTTTATAGGCCGGAGGCGCGGGTGGATTCGACGCACCCCGAGTGCCTTTTGCTGAAAGTGGATTCTTGTATTGTCGCGCGCCTGATGGCCGGCCGAGTGTTCTTCTTCCTGCAGCACGCCACGTATGAGCCTGCGTTCCAGGCCGCCTCGATGGGAATCACCGCGGCGGCGATGGGGGACGAGGTGTACTTCGTCTTCGCCTTCGACGCCTTGAGGGCGTTGGTGAGGGGCAGCTTCGGGCTGCCGCACACGGAGAAGGAGTTGTCGGAGAGTGCGAGGGCGGAGGGGCTGGGGGTTCCGGTGCCGGCGAGGATGCTCGAGGAGGCGCGGGCGTTGGGGGCGAAGCTGGTGGCGTGCGACACCACGGTAAGAATCTGTGGATACGCGCCGGAAGAGCTGAAAGGGACGCTGGATGAGGTGATGGGACTGGCGTCGTTGTGGAGACTGACGGCAGGTGCACGCACCCTTGCTCTCTAGGGAGGCGCTGGATTGCTGCTGGCCGAGGGCGCGCGGGAGAGGGTATTGTCGGCACGCTTTCGGGGCCGGACCCTGGTGAGCGCGGGGGGATCCCGCGCGTGATTCCGAGGAGCGACTTTCAATCTTATGCGCGCCAAGCTGACTCTCCTGAGGGCCCTCGTGTTGGGCACGGTCGGTGGTGTTCTCGCCACCGGTTGCCAGACGTATGACTTCGAGCCGGTGGAGCCACTGGCCATCTCGCAGACGACGGAGACGCGTGACATCCGGGCACGGAATGCCAAGCCGAACCTGATGATGCTGGTGGACACGTCGGGTTCGATGACGCTGCCGGTGAACGAGAATCTTCGGGACTCGTCGGGGGTGTACGTGTGCCGGAAGGGTGGCACGTCCAGCGGAGAGATCTGCGGCGTGAGCGAGGCCTTCCCGTGCGACACGGGCGGCGCGTTGCCGGGCAGGTGCCCCACGCGGTGGACGTCGCTGCAGAAGGCGATGGATACCTTCCTCACCACCAGCGGCTCCATTGCACGCATCGGCCTGGCTACCTACCCGGACCTGTCGGCGGACAAGGTCTACAAGTGCGGGGGGACTGCCGGAGTCACCGTCGCGCTGCCGACCACGGAGTCGGATGACGATGCCACGCTCAAGGACAAGGCCGCGGAAGTGAACGGCAAGCTGCTGGCCATCAAGAACTCCTCGTCCACCGCGGGGGTGCAGAAGCCGGAGGGTGGTACGCCCACCAATGACAGCCTCCAGTACATGCTCACGCTGCCGGAGCTGAAGACGGATGCGCGCTCCAACTTCGTGCTGCTGCTGACGGACGGCCTTCCCAACTGCAACTCGAAGTTCCCGACCCCCTATCCGAACGCGAGCTGCAGCTGCACGCTGGGCACCCTGAGCGGGACGTCCCTGTGCTCGTACGATCCGTACGACAAGCTGGGCTGCCTGGACAAGGATGGCTCGGTGTCGGCGGTGAAGGCGCTGAAGGACGCGAACATCAAGACCATCGTCATCGGCTTTGGCGCGGAGCTGGCCAGCGGAACGGGCCCGGACGTGCTCAACGCCATGGCCCAGGAGGGTGGCTTCTCGCGTACCTGCACGGTGAATTCGGACTGCGGCACGGGTGACACGTGCGACATGTCCCGGGGCCTGTGCAATCGCCGTTTCTACCAGGCGGGCAACGCGGACGAGCTGGCGGCGGCGCTGCGGAAGATCAGCGAGACCATCCAGCTGGATGACCCCTGCCTGTTGACCTTCGCCGCTGGCCAGGAGCCCTCCTCGCAGGAGCTGGTGGTGGTGTACGTCAACGGCGATCGCCTCTCTCCGGGCGCGGACACCTGGACCCTCAATGGGGACAAGAGCATCTCCTTCACGGGCTCCACGTGTGAGCGCATCAAGGCCTCCACGTCGGCCAACCCGGTGAAGATCGAGGTTCGTGCCGTTCAGAAGCGGTAGCCTTCGGGGCGGCTTTACGTGGTGAGGTGCCGGGGCTATGTCTCCGGCGCCCGCCCTGGCCGCCCATGAAGATCACCATCCTCTCGCGCTCCGCCTCCATTTCATCCACCAAGCGTCTGGTCGAGGCCGGGCGCGCCAGAGGGCACCAGGTGCGCGTGCTCAACCCGGTCCGGGTGGAGATGCACCTGGATGGGCGGCGCGCCAACCTCTACTACCGGCGGCGCAAGCTCTCCCCGTGCGACGTGGTCATCCCGCGCATCGCGCAGTCCATCAGCAACTACGGTCTGGCGGTGGTGAACCAGTTCGCCATGTGCGGGGTTCCGCTGGTGAACACGGCGCGGGCCATCGCCGAGTCGCGCAACAAGATGCGCTCGTTGCAGCTGTTGTCGGCGCACGGCATCGACATTCCGGCGACGGTGATGGCGCGTGACGCCGCGGACCTCAAGGCGATGGTGGGCCTGGTGGGCGGCGTGCCGGTGCTGGTGAAGCTGCTGCAGGGCCAGGAGAAGCACGGGGTGATGGTGTGCGAGAGCCTCCAGTCCCTGGAGGCGGCGCTCGAGGCCATCCTCGGGTTGGGGCACAACCTGGTCGTCCAGCAGTACGTGCAGAACAAGGGGCAGGACGTGCGGGTGGTGGTGGTGGGAGGCCGGGCGGTGGCGGCGGTGCGGCGCCGTCCGAGGGTGGGCCGGCTGTCCTACACGCTCAACCGGGGAGCCCGGCTGGAGCGCATCGAGCTGACGGAGTCCCAGCGGAAGGCGGCGGAGCGGACGGCGACGCTGGTGGGGTTGGAGGTGGCGGCGGTGGACCTGCTGGACGTGCAGGAGGGGCACCCCAAGGTGTTCGAGGTGAACAGCTCGCCGGCGATCCCGGAGATGGAGGCGGCCACGGGGTTGGACCTGGCCGGCATCATCATCGAGCGCGCCGAGCAACTGGCGGCCGGGAGTCCGAGGGTGGGGTTGCCGGAGCCGGAGCCGGGTGCGCCGTCCCGGCGCAAGCGGACGCCCAAGGCCTCCGTGGGCGAGGCGTGAACAGAAAGAGGTCCCCGGACGTCGGAGGGTCGGTGATAGGGTGCCCCCGCTTTTCCGTGAGGAGACGAACCATGCTGCACTTGCGACGCATCACCTCCCTGGCCGCCGCGCTGGTGGCCATTGCCAGCACCCAGGTCCACGCCGAGGGGCAGGTGGATCCGGCCACCCTCTATGAGGTGAGCACGGAGGGCACCTCCACCAAGGTGAAGGCGGGGGAGCAGGGCGTGTTCGTGCTGTCCATCAAGAGCAAGGCGGGGGCCCACGTCTCCGACGAGGCGCCGCTGAAGCTGGAGCTGAAGGGCGGCGCGCAGCTGTCGCCCGCGCAGGAGAAGCTGGCGCTGAAGGACTCGGTGGCGAAGAAGGCCCAGGGGCAGCAGTTCGTGGATCCCCGCTTCGAGGTGCCGTTCAAGGCCACGGCGGCCGGCAAGGGCACGCTGGAGGCGAAGCTGACGTTCTTCATCTGCTCGGAGCAGCTGTGCGCCCGTCAGCAGAAGACGTTCTCCCTGCCCGTCGAGGTCCTCTAGTCCGTGGTGCGCCAGCGATCGTCCAGGGGCAGTGAGCGCGGGGAGCGTGGGGAGCAGCGCGGGGAGAGGGGAGGGGGTCGCGAACGCGGCGCGGAGCGGAGCGAGCAGCGCTACGTCTACGGGGTGAACCCGGTGCTCGAGTCGTTGCGAGCACACGCGGAGCGGGTGGAGCGCCTCTTCGTGACGGAGGGGCAGCTCGCCGCGAAGGCGGCGGCGGAGATCTTCAGCCGCGCGAGGGACGCGGGCATCCGGGTGGAGCGGGTGCCCCGGGAGCGTCTGGCGGCGATGGCCGATGGCGGTGTGCACCAGGGCGTGGTGGCCGAGCTCCGGGGCTTCGAATACGCGGAGCTGGAGGATTTGCTGGAGGCGGCCGAGAAGAGCGGACGTCCCGCGTTGCTGGTGGTGTTGGACGGCATCCAGGATCCGCACAACTTCGGGGCGATCATCCGTTCGGCGCACGCGATGGGGGCGCACGGGGTGGTCATCGCCAAGGACCGGGCGGTGCCGGTGACGGGCGTGGTGGCCAAGGCCTCGGCGGGAGCGGTGGAGCATTGTCCCATCGCGCGGGTGGTCAACCTGTCCCGGGCCCTGGAGGAGCTGAAGGAGGCCGGGGTGTGGATCGCCGCGGCGGACCCCCACTCGAACCAGCCTCTGTGGAGCGCCCGGCTGGACGGGCCATTGGCCCTGGTGGTGGGGGCCGAGGGAGCAGGCGTGCGCCAGGGAGTGCTGGAGCACTGTGACTTCCGGCTCGGGATTCCGATGCTCGGTCAGGTCGGTTCCCTGAATGCGTCCGTTTCGGCGGCGATTCTGCTATATGAGGCCGCCCGGCAACGGGGGACGTCGCGTCCCGGTGCCGGAAGTTGAACCCTTCGGATCAAACCGCTTGACTTGGGGGGCGGGGACTTCTAAAAGGGCGCGCCTCGACGGGACGGGCGGTTGGCGGTTCCCGGTCGGTGGGACGGGCGAGTTGGGGAAGCAGCCGGAGTGATGGATGCCGGTGTAGCTCAGCTGGTAGAGCACCTGATTTGTAATCAGTAGGTCGCGGGTTCAAATCCCGCCGCCGGCCAGCACGGGGCCGCGGATGAGGGCCCGGGGCAAAAAAGCAGTAGGAAGAACAGTGGTTTCGCGGTAGTTGAGGACAGCGTTGCGGAGGGATACCCAAGCGGCCAAAGGGAGCAGACTGTAAATCTGCCGGCTCTACGCCTTCGTTGGTTCGAATCCAACTCCCTCCATCGCAATCGCGGGAATAGCTCAGTTGGTAGAGCGTCAGCCTTCCAAGCTGAATGTCGTGGGTTCGAGTCCCATTTCCCGCTCCAGTGTTGTAGTCGCAGATACAAGCCCCGATAGCTCAGTTGGCAGAGCGCATCCTTGGTAAGGATGAGGTCACCAGTTCAATCCTGGTTCGGGGCTCCATTTTTTCGAGGAGCGTTATGTCCAAGGAAAAGTTCGACAGAAGCTTGCCGCACGTCAACATCGGCACCATCGGCCACGTTGACCACGGCAAGACGTCCCTGACGGCGGCCATCACCAAGGTGCTGGCGAAGACGGGCGGCGCGACGTTCCTCGCGTACGACCAGA